>JABILI010000060.1 GCA_018654575.1 Porticoccaceae bacterium | reverse complement strand
GGATACATTATTTCTGGCAGTAAGATGTGGATTAGTAACTCACCAATTGCCGATGTCTTTGTTGTTTGGGCTAAAACTGACGATGGCATCATTCGTGGTTTTATTCTCGAAAAAGGCATGAAAGGACTTTCTGCACCTAAAATCGAAGGTAAATTAGCACTACGTGCATCTATTACCGGCGAGATTGTTATGGATGAAGTGTTCGTTGCCGACGAACAGCTAATGCCCAATGTACAAGGTCTTAAAGGGCCCTTTGGTTGCCTAAATTCCGCGCGCTATGGTATCAGTTGGGGTGCTTTAGGCGCTGCCGAAAGTTGCTGGCACGCAGCACGGCAATATACGTTAGATCGAGTGCAGTTCAACCGACCCCTGGCCGCTAACCAGCTTATTCAATTTAAGCTGGCCAACATGCAGACCGATATTAGTCTAGGCTTGCAGGGGTCTCTTCGCGCTGGGCGTTTAAAAGAACAGGGTAATCTGGCTCCCGAGCTAATATCACTGCTGAAGCGTAATAACTGCAGCAAAGCACTGGAAATAGCTCGAATGGCGCGCGACATGCATGGCGGAAATGGTATTTCTGATGAATATCCAGTGATGCGCCATATGCTAAATCTTGAAGTCGTCAATACCTACGAAGGTACCGCAGATGTGCATGCCTTGATCTTAGGCAGAGCGCAAACCGGTATTCAAGCCTTTAGTTAGATTGACTCATAGATAAGGAAAATCATGGCGGGTCCACTCACAGGTTATCGCGTACTGGATATGAGTCGGGTACTAGCCGGCCCTTGGGCTGGACAATTACTAGCTGACCTAGGTGCAGACGTCATCAAGGTAGAGCGGCCTAAGGTAGGCGATGATACACGCCATTGGGGACCTCCCTATTTAAAAGATGCGACGGGCGCTGATACGGAAGATGCCGCCTACTTTTTCTCAGCTAATCGCGGAAAACGATCCCTTACCGTCGACATTACTCAGCCAGAGGGTCAGGATATTATTCGCAAACTGGCGTCTAAAGTTGATGTGTTGATTGAAAATTATAAAGTGGGAGGCCTGGCTAAATATGGGCTTGATTACTCTTCATTAGAAAAGCTTAATCCTAAACTGGTCTACTGCTCGATCACTGGCTTTGGCCAAACTGGACCTTACGCCCAACGCCCCGGCTACGATTTTCTCATCCAAGGTATGGCTGGGCTAATGAGTGTTACAGGCGAACCCGATAGCCAAAATGGTGGCGGCCCCACCAAAGTTGGCGTCGCAGTAACAGACATATTTACTGGGCTCTACGCTGCCAATGCTATTCAAGGTGCTCTGTTAGAACGCCATCATTCCGATATGGGACAGTATATTGACCTTGCTCTACTCGACGTTCAGGCCGCCGTCATGGCCAACCAAGCCAGCAATTATCTCATTGGTGGCCAAATCCCAGGTCGCTTAGGCAATGCACATCCCAATATAGTCCCCTATCAAGCATTTGCCACCTTAGACAGTCATGTTATTGTCGCGGTAGGAAATGACCAACAGTTCCAGCGCTTCTGCAAAGCCATCGGTGAACCTAAATGGGCTGACGACCAACGTTATGCGACTAACACTGCACGTGTTAATAACCGCGTGACGCTTTGTGGCCAAATTACCAAGCATCTCAAACAACAAACTAGTCAGTATTGGCTATCTAAATTTGAAGACCATGCAGTTCCCTGCGGCCCCATCAATACCATAGATCAAGTATTCGACGACCCCCAGATACAGTCGCGTAATATGGTTTTAACCATGCAAGATCCACGTGCGGGTGAACTAAGATTAGTCGCCAACCCAATAAACTACAGTCGATCGCAAATAGAATACCATCTGGCACCCCCCCAGTTAGGCAATCAAACCATTGAGATTTTGCAAGAGTATTTGGAATACGCTGAGACTACGGTCAAAGTATTGAAATCAAACGATGTAATATAGCCACGGTAGACCATCCTTAATATTCATTAAAATGGCTTTAGTGAGCGATGCGAGTCAACTAACCACCTGACAAGTATTAATAGCATCGAGACCTAGCAAGAAAAAATCATAATAGCGATCCCCAACCCAATGGAATCTGATTTATACGTAAATTTCTGTAAATCGCTTTAATCTATAGATAAATTTATAGTCTAAATAGAGGCCGATTTCGTTGTAAAAAACATGCGTTAGAGCGTTTTTTGGTATAGGATTGGCAAAGACTTGGACCAAAAGTTCCTTTTTTTTTGGGAATTGATGTTTTCCTGTTATATTTTTTCAGGGTAACAAGTCAACTAAAAGCTACTATTGGGCAGTTTAATTGAGTTTTTTCACTTTTTAATGGGTGAATACAACAGTGTCAACGAGAGCTGATCTTGATGCCAGTAGCGGTAAAAATAAATACTTGGGAGATATTAAATGAAACTTACACCTTTAACTAAAGCCATACGTGCTTCAATCGGGGCCTCGCTGTTGTTAACCGCAGCAATGCCACTGATGGCGCAAGATACAAATGAAGAAGTAGAAGTCGAAGAGGTAGTGGTAACGGGCTCGCGTATTAAGCGTCCTACAGCTCCTTCATCACAAACTGTTATTAGTATTACGGCTCAAGATATGAAGCTGTCAGGCGATGTGTCTGTTGCTGATGCTCTTCGTTCATCTACACTTAACTCACTCGGCTCTTTCCGTGAGTCATCTGGTAACTCAGCCCAGTCGAATGCGACTTTCAACCTTAGAGGAGCTGGTTCAGGACGAACGGCTATTCTGATCAATGGTCGTCGTACTGTTGGTTCTGCTTCACTAGGCGGTGGTGGTGCTGTAAACCTTAACCTTATACCTATGTCTTTTGTTGATAAAATCGAAGTCGTAGCTGATGGTGCTTCTGCGGTATATGGTTCTGACGCTGTAACCGGTGTTGTGAACATAATCCTTAAGTCAGGCTATGATGGCGCAGAATTTACTGCACGTTTTGGTGATCGTGCAAAAGATGATGGCACTGAGCATGGTTTCTCGTTCTTAACCGGTGCTCAAGGTGACAAAGGTTCTGTAACCTTTGGTATCGAAATGGATACTCGTGATCCTGTATTCGATAAAGACCGTTCATTCACAGCCGCTCGTTATAGCGACCTGAATGGCGATGGCTTTATTACAGGTTACCAAGAAACAGAGGGTGTCTCATTCTACGGCTACTCATTAATTAACCCAGAATACACAGGAACGTTCAGCAACACTGATCGTGACTCTTGGTATGTTAACCCGGGTAACAATTGTGTTGATGATGGTTCTTTCGTTGGTGAGTTAAAAGCTGACGCTGTGTTTGGACCTGACGCTGGTTTTTACTGTGGTTATGCCTATGCTAACGTTTCGGCTAACCGAGCTTCAATGGATCGCCTCAACGCATATGTCAACGCTGACTATGAAGTGAGTGATGATGTGAGCATCTATGTTGACGCCGTAATGTCTAATAACGAATCATTTGGACGTTATGCGCCTCCAGCTGCAAGTGGTGTAGCTCTTGCCGGCGATCCAAAAAACCCGTTTGGCAAGCAAATGAATGGTTACTTCCGTTGGGTTGATATCGGTACCCGTGACAACGTTGTTAATGACACGCTAGTCGACGTCAACTTGGGTATGGAAGCCACCATTAGTGATGACCTTTCATTTGAAGCCTACTACACCTATTCTGACTATCGTTCAGCATCTATCGGCCAGTACTACTTGAGCTATGGTGGTTTTGCTGAGAACGTTGCAGAAGGTATAACAGACTACGATCAGTATGTAGCCAACCTTAAATCAACGACTCTTAATGATGATCGTCAAAATATGCAAAAGCTTTTTGCCGGTATTCAGTACAACATGTTTGAGATGGCCGGTGGCCAAGCGATCATGGCAGCTGGTGTAGAGACGTTTGATATTGATTATGCAGCATTAGTTGATGCACAATCTGAAGCAGGTCTCGTTGGCGGTTCAGCCGGTAACTCTGCTGAAGGTTCTCGCAGTGTTAAAGCTGTAACAGCTGAAGCCATCCTTCCATTTACCGACTACTTAGAAGTCGACTTGGCAGTTCGCTACGATGATTATTCTGACTTTGGTAGCGAAGTATCGCCTCGTGCGGGCATAACCTTCACTATGATCGATAACTTGATCCTCAAGGCGTCATATGGCCAAGGCTTCCGTGCCCCAGAGCTTTCTTCCCTCTACGGTGCTACGTCGTTCTCTGCTGAAGGCGCAACTGACTACTATGGTTGTTCATTAGTGGGTACACCTGAAGATCAGTGTACCGCTCGTCAGTTCGATACCTTCATTGGATCGAACCCGAACTTAGGTGCTGAAACTTCTGAGACCTTCTCGTTCGGCGCAGAGTACACCTATAATGATAACTGGGTGGGTAAGATACAGTTCGTTACTCTTGAACTGCAAAACGCTGTTGAGTACGTTTCTGCACAGGACATGCTGAATGTTGACAACAATACTGGCGGTAATAACCCTGCAGTCGTTCGTGGTGCCAACGGTAATGTTATCTCTATCGCAGCGGGCTACCAGAACGCAGTGAGCGATGTAAGTCGTGAATCAGTTGATTTGGGATTAGACGGAACCATAGATACTGATGAATATGGAAGCTTCCGTTTCCGCAGCGAAGCTACTAAGTACTTAAAGTATGAGACAGAGGCTCAGTTCGGTACTGGTATCCTAGGTGATGCAGTTGATACCTTAGGTTTCCCTGAGTGGAGATCTAATGCCACTGTTTCTTGGACAATGGGCAACTGGTCTGCAGCATTTAGTGCTGACTACATCGGTGAGTCTGAAAGTTCAAGTGGTGAGGTTAAGTGGGATTCTTGGAAGACCTATAACTTGAATGCTTCTTACGACCTAAGCGACTGGGGAGAGGTTACAATTGGTGCTAATAACTTGACCAATGAAGATCCACTGCTTGACGCATTTGGTTCACAAGCAGATGAGTACCAATACTCTATCCTCGGCCGAGTTGTTTATATGCAGTATACGGTTGAGATGTAAAGTAAGCGTTACTTAAGTAAGACAAAGAGCCCGCTTATGCGGGCTCTTTTTTTGAGGAAGACAAATGGAAGCATGGGGAAATTTTTGGCAAAAAGGTCACAGTACGACGTTTGGCGAATACTATGCCGACGGCTATACCAAAGGCTATATAGCTGACTGGTGGTCAACCATTGTCAGTCAGAGACAAGAAAAAACACTTAACATTCTCGAGGTCGGATGCGGTAATGCATCTCTTGCGCCCTGCTTGCTAGATTTAAATATTAAAGGCACCTACACGGGCGTTGATGCCGCGCAGATACAACTGTCAGAAGCTGTACAAAAACGTGGCAACCATGACCTAGCGCTGTCGCTTCATAGTGAAACCGGTATTGAAACATTTCAGACAACCGAGCAGTTTGATCTAATTGCTTCGGTCTATGGGCTTGAATACTCGCCGCTGGAACAATCTTTACCCTTACTTAAAAAACTACTCGCACCAAATGGCCAGTTGACGCTATTAATGCATCATGCTGAATCTGTGATTACTGAGATGTCAGTAAAAGCCTTAACAGAATTTGATTTCGATCAGATGAAGAAGATCGTCACCTACATCAATGATATTAACGATGAACTTAATCAATCCCAGGGCAATTTAAAAGCCTTGTCAAAATCTCCAAAAGCGGAAGCCGCTAGAGAATCTGTCAATGAATTTATTTCGTCGCTGATGAACAAATCAACTGCAGAGCGAAATCCCATATTGGTCGATTTTTCTCAAAACGTATTGGCTTTCTTTAAAAAGGTCCGCCAGCCAGAACAGCAACGTCGCGATTTTATTGATGGTATCTTGCCCGATTTTCATGCCTCGAAAGAGCGCTTTACGCAAATGGTTAATGTGGCTCGCAATGAGAAACAAATAAAGACTTTTAAAACTCAGCTAACAGCGGCTGGATTTAATAATGTTAAGATTGACCCAATAAACAATGAAGGAGTTCCTGTCGCATGGAATGTACACGCAAACTAACCCTGCTGATTGGGCTAACTCTCTCCCTATCTGCTCTCTCCAATGATGTTAACGATTGCCTTAACATTGAAGACAGTAATGCACGACTGGCTTGCTACGATCAGACACTTGGATACGCCGGTCCATCAGTGCCAGTATCCACAAGTGTTGGAATATCGGCTTCTCCCGTTGTTGGAGTGCTAGCTCGTACACCAGAAAGACCTGCCGCACAGATTGGTAACGTTACGGCTGCTCAGAATGCATATGATCAAGTTATCGCTAACTCCTTATCCATGCAGGTGACCAAGGTTCATACGACCAAAAGTAGGAAGGTCTATTATTACACTGATACCGGTAGGATTTTCCGTAAAACCAGCGAGCGACCCATAACCTTTGAAGTAAATGACAAAGTTAATATAGAGGGTGGCTTTTTAGGGGCCCAATTTTTGAGAAATCAAGATGGGAAAAAAATTAAAATACGTGAAGTGAAGTAGCTATTTATATAATCCAATAATGTATACTTTTGTGATTATGTAGGAAATTCAATCGGAGATTACTGATGAAAACTCGTTTATCTATGCTTATACCTAGAACATTAATAGGCCTCATGCTTGTCACTCTGCCAGCTATAGCAAAGCTGCCAGGGGCAGGAGAATCTATCTTAGAACTCTGGAAAAATGAGTTTAGCAACCTCACGGTATCGCCTTCCGGGAAATACATCAGCGCGATTTTGCGTCGCGATGACAGAAACACACTAGTGATCATGGATCGTGCTACAGGCAACGTTATTCCTGGTAAAAGCGTGAAATATGACAAACGCGACCGCATGGAGGTGATGGGTGGGCAATGGATAAAAGATGAGATCTTTGCCTACAACACGTTTATTGATGATGGCGAACGTCGGCCTGGCTATAGTGGTGATATCTTTTTACTCCATATGGACAAACAGCTGAACGAGCGAGTTTGGCATTGGAAAGGGACCTATGAAAAGCGCGTGAGTAAAACTGGTAATCTTATTCAAGGCGGTTTAAATGTTCTTTCAAACCTTCCTGATGATAAAGATAATATTCTAGTCTCAAATTATCCTTATAAGCGCAGAGATGGGGGTGTGAGACCCAATATTTACAAAATGAATATATCGACACTTAATTTTGACAAAGTCAAAGTTGGCCCAGCGCGCGGTGCGCAAATTATGTCAAACAGAAATGGTTCCACGTTTGTCGGCGTAGCACCCACCCCTGGGATGGGTAGTATCTTTTACTCTTATAATATCGGTGATGACGAGTGGAGTGACATGGTAGTCGACCTTCCCCGCAAATTTTCACCGCGAAAGGTCTCAAATGATGGGACAATAGTCTACGGACTAACGCAATTAGAGAAGGGGCTTAATGCTTCTCAATCTCTAGTCAAAATCACCTTAGACTCAGGTGAGTACGAAGTGATTCACGATTTTGGGTTTGTTTCTCAGATATCGATCAGCTACACAAAGGCAGGCGGCCATCCCGAATATGCTACCTGGGTTGATGATGAACCTCAGATGAAAGTATTTAAGAAGACTCGGACAGCGCAAGTAGTAGCAG
>JABILI010000059.1 GCA_018654575.1 Porticoccaceae bacterium | reverse complement strand
CTATAAAATTAATCGACAAAAAAATCCTACCATTAGGCAGGATTTCTTTACTACGCTAAGAATAGCTGCTGCTATACCAAGAGTACTACTTAATTTTTGCTTCTTTGTAGATCACATGCTTTTGAATAGTGGGATCGTATTTTTTGATCTCCATCTTCTCAGGCATGTTCCGCTTATTCTTGTCAGTGGTATAAAAGTGCCCAGTACCTGCACTAGATACTAACCGAATTTTTTCTCGAGCTGATTTAGCCATCAGTAAACTCCTTAGACTTTTTCGCCACGAGCGCGAAGCTCGGACAAAACAGTTTCAATGCCATTTTTATCGATGATGCGCATTCCCTTAGTAGAGACGCGCAGCTTTATAAAGCGCTTCTCTGCCTCAACCCAAAAGCGGTGGGTGTGAAGGTTCGGCTCAAAACGACGACGTGTTCTATTCTTCGCATGAGATACATTGTTTCCAGCCATTGGGCGCTTGCCTGTGACTTGACATACTCTGGACATTTATCCTGCCTCTGATTCCGATTATTGTCTAGGGAAAACTCCTTGTGACAAAAGTATTCCAGAAAATTACCACCTTGTTTTTGGGCGGTCTCTTAAAGAGGCGCGTTTTATACCAGAAAGACAACGCCTAATCAAACGAAAACGGTGTAATCAGTGGATTTAGCCGTATTTTTATCATTAACTACAAATTAAATTTTCCCTTAATCGGCTAAAGAAGTTATCTCTCCTTGACCAATAATAGAGTGATCCAGCAATCGAATATCAACTAATTCGAGCGCAGCCTTCAAACATTGCGTAATTGCAATGTCAGATTGACTGGGATCGGCGGCGCCAGATAGTCTTCCTTCTGCTTAGGCTTGGTGAAGATAGGCTTGTGTTGTAGCTGCTCTCCAAGATAGCGCTGCGTTAACTCCAGTGTAGCCTGCAATTGACAGTACTTCGCAAGGCCCAAGCCTTTGGCTGCGCAAAAGCTATTTTGATCTGCCTTCAGCAGCGGGCCAAGACCACCAAAGCGCTCCAGCAAACTCTCCGATAGGTCGATGGCGCTCATTCCCTGCACACCAGTGCGCAAAAAAATTGCGCGTAATTCCACATTAGAAAGAGCCTTCACTCCAAGTGTTAAAATCTTCTCCCGCGGTCTTTGATGATGCGGCCATTGACGTGTAGCCATAGTAAGTCCTTATTTATCACTGTAGAATTCCTTTTCAAAATGTTATCTTACATCCCAAATACCATACTGTCTGGACAATTAATGAACGGTCTGTCAAACAAACGAATAATTGTAGGTATCAGTGGCGGCATCGCAGCATATAAAAGCGCAGAACTTGTAAGGCGTCTTCAAGATCATGGTGCAGAAATTCGCGTGGTGATGACTCCAGGAGCTGAAGAATTTATTCGTCCGCTAACAATGCAAGCTCTCTCCGGTCATCCCGTACATACTGGGTTACTTGACGAAAAAGCTGAAGCAGGCATGGGTCATATCGAACTAGCTCGCTGGGCAGACTTACTGTTAATTGCCCCGGCTACTGCCGACTTCGTTGCTAGTATGGTTCACGGTAGAGCAGATAGTTTGTTGGGGGCTGTTTATTTGGCAACGCGGGCCATCACTGCAGTAGCGCCAGCAATGAATCAAGCTATGTGGAATCATCCCGCTACTCTGGAGAATATAGCCATCTTGCAGCAACGGGGGGTAACCACTATTGGTCCTGACGAAGGGTCTCAGGCATGCGGCGATGTGGGTCAGGGTCGAATGGAGTCACCAGACAACATTGTAAAGCAAGCGGCTAGCTTTTTTAGCCATCGCCTACTAGAAGGCAAACAGGTCGTCATCACAGCTGGACCCACTCGCGAGGCGATCGATCCAGTTCGTTTCATTAGCAATCACAGTTCCGGAAAGATGGGCTACGCTTTAGCCGCTGCGGCAGTAGATGCTGGTGCCAAGGTAACGCTTGTGTCTGGACCAGTTGCCATACCGGCTCCGGAGCGATGCCAATTAATGTCGGTAGTGTCCGCTGATCAGATGCTAGAAGCAGCAATCTCTGCGAGCGCGAGCGCCGATTTCTTTATTGCCACGGCTGCTGTGGCTGATTATCGAGCAGCTTCGATTGCAGAACAAAAAATCAAAAAGCAGGGTGATACGATGTCTATTGCTCTGACTAAAAATCCCGATATTGTCAGCACCGTATCCAAGGCTTACCCCGACTGCTACGTTGTTGGCTTTGCCGCAGAAAGCTCTGACGTAGAAAATTACGCAAAAGATAAACTACAGATTAAAAATCTAAACGCTATCATCGCTAACGATATTTCTCGCGCTGATATTGGCTTTAATAGCGACGAAAACGAAGTGAGCTGGATCGATGCTACGTCATCAACCTTGTTTGATAAAAGAAGTAAAACTCAGCTAGCAAGAGACCTGATTGCGCATATGGCGTCTAGCCATAGCGCGCAGGACTAATCGACTCGAACATTAGATGACTTAATATGGATTTACACATCTCTAATAGCGACTACACCCAAAGTGGGTTGCCTCATAAGGAAGATCCCTTAGTGCACTCGTCAGTATTTCGCGAGTACGATATTCGGGGTTTAGCAAATAGTGAAATTACCAATGAGTTTGCCCTATCTCTGGGCGTAGCTTTAGGAGAGCTTGCGTTGAGTCAAGATCAACAAGCATTTTTTGTCGGTCGTGATGTTCGACTAAGCTCAAAGTCTCTGACAGAAGCACTATGTTCTGGGCTAGAAGTTGCGGGCTGTCATGTGATCAATCTCGGTGAAGTAACCACGCCTATAGTAAATTTCTCAATTGAACATGATCCCATCTGCAAAAGTGGCGTAATGGTAACAGCCAGTCACAATCCTGCTGCTTACAACGGTTTTAAAATCATCCTTGATGGGGAAGTGGTTTCTGGCCAACAATTACAAGAATTAAAGTCAGCACTCAAGCCTAATAATGTCTCGCCTGATGTCTCAGCGCCGCAGATTACAAAGGGTATTATTTCTCAATATTGCCAACACATTATTAGTAACAGCTCTATTGACCACTCTTTTAAGCTCGTTATCGACGCTGGAAACTCGGTGGCGGGGCCCATTGCTATCGACCTGTTTAAGGGACTTGGCTGTGCAGTAGAGTCGCTTTATTGTGATATCGACGGTAGCTTTCCCAATCATGACCCCAACCCATCTGATGAAAAAAACCTGCAAGATTTGATCGCCAAAGTAGTCTCAACGGGTTCTGACCTAGGCTTTGCTTACGATGGTGATGGTGATCGATTAGTTGTTATTTCTGAAAGTGGCGATATTGTCTGGCCAGATAGGTTAATGATGATTTTTGCCAAAGACTTACTCGAAAAAACGCCAGGCGGCGGCATTGTTTTTGATATTAAAAGCAGTATGCGCCTTAAAGAACTCGTTATGGAGTGCGGAGGCTTTCCGACTGTCTGCAAAACCGGTCATTCCCATATTCGAAAATCAGTGCGTGATCAAAATGCAGTGCTTGGTGGGGAATTTAGCGGCCACATTTTTTTCAATGATCGTTGGGGTGGATTTGATGACGGACTATATACAGGAATGCGTCTTTTGGAAATTCTCTGCCAGCAGCACAATGGTCGTATTAAATTGCTCGACGAGATCGTTTCTGAGTTTAAGACCAGTAGCTACAGCCCAGAGATCTTAATTCCGGTCCCTGATAATAGAAAGTTTCTCTTGATGGACAGTCTGCAGACTAACTGTATATTTGATGGTGGAAAAATAATCAGACTGGATGGAATACGTGTGGAATACTCTGGTGGTTGGGGGCTTATCCGGGCATCCAACACGACCCCCAATTTAACCCTACGTTTTGAAGCGGACGATGATGCTCAGCTGGCAGAAATAAAAACCCGCTTTAGAAGAGAACTAAACCCTTTTATTAATCAACTAGAAGATTATATTTAATTATGTCACTTAGTCGCAAAGAAGCAGCCACTACCGCTCAGGTTATTTCAAGAGCACTTCCTTATATCCAGCGCTTTGCAGGCAAAACTGTGGTGGTTAAATACGGTGGTAATGCAATGGTGGACGAAAGTCTTAAGCAGAGTTTTGCTCGAGACATTGTTCTAATGAAAGCAGTAGGCATCAATCCAGTCGTTGTTCACGGTGGAGGCCCTCAGATAGGAGAGCTGCTGGAACGTCTATCGATTAAATCAGAATTTGTCGACGGCATGAGGGTAACTGACAGTAAAACCATGGATGTCGTGGAAATGGTCCTTGGCGCCACCATCAATAAAGAGATTGTTAATTTGATTGGCAATGCTGGTGGCCGGGCATTTGGTGTAACCGGAAAAGACGGACAGTTAATCAGAGCTAAAAAGCTGATCGTGTCTCACCAAACACCTGAAATGTCGGTGCCAGAAATTATTGATATTGGCCATGTTGGTGAGGTTGAGTCAATAAATAAATCAGTCATCGATATGCTAGTTCAAAGTGGTTTTATTCCCGTTATTGCGCCTATTGGCGTTGGTAAGGATGGCTCATCCTTTAATATTAATGCCGACTTAGTAGCAGGCAAAGTGGCTGAGGTCCTTGAAGCTGAAAAACTTATACTATTGACCAATGTAGAGGGTTTACAAGACAAAGAAGGCGGCATTCTTACCGGCCTTACGGTTGACCGAGTAGGCGATTTAATTGCCGATGACACGATTTATGGCGGCATGCTGCCAAAAATTCGCTGTGCGCTTGATGCCGTTAAATCAGGGGTCTCTTGCGCACATATAATCGATGGTCGGGTTGAGCACGCGGTGATGCTAGAAATTTTCACCGATGAAGGTGTAGGTACTTTAATCACTAATCAAGAAGTAACAGGAGCACTCTAATGGCAGGTAAAAAAGGCACTCGAGCACAAGAAATTTTGCAAGCGTTAGCACGTATGCTTGAAACGTCTAAGGGTCGGATCACAACTGCTGCTCTCGCCGCTGAACTAGGCATTTCAGAAGCTGCGCTATACCGGCACTTTCCCAGCAAAACACGAATGTACGAAAGTTTAATCGACTTTATCGAAGAAACTATCTTTGGCCGGGTGAGATCTATCGTCAGCGAAGAACCAGATGCAGTTAACCAGTGCTATCGTATTCTTAGTTTGGTCATCGCGTTTTGTCAGAAGAACCCTGGCATCACGCGCATCCTGAATGGGGATGCACTGGCAATTGAAAGTGAAAAATTACACAGTCGCGTAGCCCAATTTTTCGATCGTCTTGAGTCACAGCTAAAACAGGCTCTGCGTGAAGCAGAAGTGCGCGATGGCTTAAAATTGAATGTACCCGTTTCTGTGGCAGCGAATCTAATGTTGGTCAGTGTAGAAGGTAAAATTAGCCAGTATGTTAGAAGTGATTTTGCCACCTCGCCCAACCAACATTGGCCAGAACAATGGCAATTACTAACGGCAGGTATCTTTGAATCTTAGCTCTAAAGTTTGATGACTACGGCGTAATCTTTTAAATTACACCGTAGGTCGAACGATAGGTTTTAATAGCCGTTATAAGTTCGGCCATGTCGTCTTTATCATCTAAATAAGCCAAAATATCATTTATATCGATAATGCTAATCACTGGAATTGAGAACTGTTGTTCTACTTCTTGAATAGCTGACTGTTCCGTCTTTCCGCGCTCTTTGCGATCTAATCCAATCACTACGCCAGCTGCATAAGCGCCAGCACTTTCAACCATAGCCATTACCTCTCGAATGGCAGTTCCGGCAGTAATGACGTCATCAATAATAAGGACCTTCCCTTTTAGGGGCGACCCGACCAATGTGCCGCCTTCGCCATGAGACTTTGCCTCTTTACGATTAAAGCAGTAAGGAACGTCGATATCATAATCGTTAGCCAATGCTACAGATGTGGTGGCAGCGAGAGTAATACCTTTGTACGCGGGGCCAAACAAAACATCAAATTGCACCCCAGACTCAACAATAGCCGTCGCATAGCAACGCCCCAAAGCCGAAAGCGCCTTCCCTGAGCAGAATTCACCCGCATTAAAGAAATGGGGTGAAACACGCCCAGATTTCAACGTGAACTCGCCAAACTTAAGCGCGCCACTGTCCAGAGCGTTGTCGATAAATTGAGTTTTATAGTTTTTATTCACAGTCATAAGTCTAATCCGATTACTGGGACAGCGCCATCTGTTGCACTCGCACCAAATCTGCTATTCCTTTTTTTGCCAAATCCAACATAGTTGTTAATTCTTCGCCACTGAAAGGTGCCGCTTCAGCTGTGCCTTGCACCTCAATAAAGCCGCCCTCACTATTCATCACCACATTCATGTCAGTTTCAGCGATGGAGTCCTCTGCGTAATCCAGATCAAGGACTGCTTCACCTTTATAGACGCCTACTGATACGGAAGCTATCATTGAAACTAAGGGGTCCCCCATGATGCGCTTACTTCGCTGTAAATGTCGAATAGCATCAACCAGAGCAACACAGGCCCCGGTAATTGAAGCAGTGCGCGTGCCTCCATCGGCCTGAATAACATCACAATCGATATTAATCGTGTTTTCACCCAATTCTTTTAGGTCAACCGCGGCCCGAAGAGAGCGGCCAATTAGCCGTTGAATCTCTTGGGTACGCCCGCTTTGCTTGCCTCTAGACGCTTCACGACCCATGCGGCTATTAGTTGAGCGCGGCAACATACCATATTCAGCGGTTACCCAGCCTTCGCCTTTTCCTCTTAAGAACCTCGGAACCCCTGGTTCTACGCTGGCAGTACAGATCACCTTTGTGTTTCCAAACTCAACCAATACCGAGCCTTCGGCATGGCAGGTAAAATCGCGAGTAATCTTTACTTGGCGCAGCTGTTCAGGTCTTCGGCCACTGGGTCTGGTCATAATATCGTTCCTAGAAAGTGTTGGTGAATAAAATCTGGCGGAATTGTAGCAAATCTAACACCCGCGTGGCCGCCTTTGTTACCATAACCGGACTTATTGCCCTCTATTGGAGATACTATGCCACTCAGCATGACCGCATTTGCCAGAAATACCATCGACTTCCCTTGGGGCTCCGTCACTTGTGAACTTCGCTCAGTCAATCATCGCTTCCTAGAAACAAGCTTCAGACTACCTGAAACTCTGCGAGAGATTGAAATGTCTCTGCGTGAAATAGCCCGCAAAAAACTCACGAGAGGTAAGGTGGATTGCTCGGTGCAAATGGCATTTAACAATAGTGATGCCAGCATTAACGCCGATCTCGAATTATCCAAACGCTACATAGATATTGCCGAACAAATTGCCAAACAAATTAAACAGCCCGCGACGATATCGCCCCTCGAGATTATGCGCTGGCCAGGTATTCTGAAAGATCAAGATATTGAACCTGAAAGTCTTCATAAGGCTGCTGTTGAGACCTTTAGTGCCACGGTGGAGCAGCTACTCGAAGGACGTCAGCGTGAGGGCGACAAGCTTGCCGACATTATTGAACAACGCCTATCTGGCATTGAAACGCAGGTTACTATTGTAAGAGAAAACCTGCCCAGCATATTGGCTCATCAGCGCACGCGGCTAAACGAAAAACTTGCTAGCATGAAAGCCCAACTGGACGAAGATCGTCTTGAGCAAGAGATGGTAATAATTGCCAATCGTGCAGATGTCGACGAAGAGCTGGACCGCTTGGAATTGCATATCGCCGAAATTCGGCGCGTATTGAAAAGCTCAGAATCTATTGGCCGCAGACTAGACTTTCTCATGCAAGAATTAAATCGGGAAGCCAACACTCTCGGTTCTAAATCAATTGCTGGGATCACAACTCAGGCATCAGTGGAGCTGAAAGTGCTCATTGAACAAATGCGAGAGCAGATTCAAAACATACAGTAAATCAATATTCGTACTATTACGGCACTAATCTATGAATCACTTTTTATTTATGTTTGTGAGATCATCTGTAATTATCAACTATAGAGATGACAGCTTTTCCAGATATCCATGATTCACCATACATTCTGAATAGCTGACATTGGGTAGCATTGTCATATTTCCAGCGGCTGGAATGTAATTGGCCGCAGATCGGCATAGTTTGTCAACGTAGGCTTGGGCTTCTTGAGGGTTCAGTTCTTTGTGCGCACAACCAGATGTTAATAAAAGGAGTGCCATCACATTCACGATAGAAATTTTTCCCATGATGTAACCCTCAACTTTGACCGAGCCACTCAAAGGCCACTGTTATTTTGAATCTTTCTCCAGGTCACAATACCCACCACTACATCAAGTTAGAAAAGTTCTTAACCACATAGTTACCATCAGCTTCGGCAACCACTTTGCCGGCAGTGTCTTTTATAACGATATTAAGAGTATAGGCAAAGCGACCGGTGTTTTCCAATGCCACTTTCATAGCCGACGCATCTGCGGAACTAAATTTTGTTTCAGCAGTAATGTCAGTCATTGCCGGACGCAAAAATGTAATATTCAGCCCGGCAATCACCGGCTGATATTTAGGATCATCAAGATTGTGTGCAGCAATTAAACCACCTAGATATTCAGCAGTCATCCACATTGGACCTGCATGGAATATGTTTACATGGTTCTTTGTGTTGTTATTCAATGGTGTGCGAGCCCGGTATATACCACCTTCGATACTCTCAACCTGTAAATCTAAAAAGGTATATATAGGACAGACATCACGAGCTGCCTGCTGGTAGTGTTGTTTTAAATCCATAGTCTATTCTCGCTGCCTTTAAGATGGTTGGAATACTAGAATTAGTATCTAAGTCTAGCCTACATTATGAAATAGGTATTGATAGGTGACTACCTACTGTAAGTTTTTGGTTTTTACATCTTCGATAAAATTGAGCCACACGTCGTTTGGTTGCCAGATTGCATCCAGATCTTGTTTCGCTATATTTTCTGCTTCATGCAAGTGAATCACGCGATAGAGGTAAGTAAAAACAGCGCCCCGCCAATTCAACTGACAATGCGTTAGTGTTACGCCACCCTCGGATTCAAATCGTTGTATGGCTGCTGCATAATCGTCAAAGTTCTCGATAGTCGGATTTTCCCAAAGCACCTTAATATTTCGGTATTGTAAGCCCAAGGCTCCCATGAGTTTACTTTCCTCGCTTCTATCACCAGGAATTAAATCGATTACGTTAACAACGCCATTAGATTTTAACTCTTCGAAGTGTGCACGGTCTGGTAAGCCTGAACTCACCATAGTAGGCGTGTTCACTTGGTTGTTTCTCAAGTCGTGTAGCCTTAGAGCGGTTTCTTCCGCTTGCACAGCATTTACCAAGGCTGAAATGTACAGTACGCTAATTAGTAAGGATGTTAATAATCTCATTATGTGTTTACCTGAATACGCCATTAATTGGAATTAAGCGAGGGCACGCTTACTAAGCAGTTTTCAGCCAATATAAAGCGCCCTATCTTTAAGGACAAGGATAAATCACAGCTATGGTTCACCGAACGCCCAAGACTTATATCAATGTCTTTCTGCTCAAATCTGTACTTTTTATTAACGTCGACTAAAGGTGATGGGCAATCCATCAGTAGGCTTGGAGATCGGTGACTGCTGCACAGGCATTTTATATTCCTTGGGCACTGTCCATCGGTAATTTTTTAACATTTCAAACATCACTAGCTTAATTTGCATCTCGGCAAAATGAAGTCCGATACACATATGGGCTCCACCACTAAAGGGGATCCAACTATATGCGTTGCGCTTATGCTCCTTGCGTTCGTCACTAAAGCGCAGTGGGTCGAAATGCTTAGGACTATCCCAGTAATCCTCTGAATGGTGAGTGTGTATAGGATAAGTCACCACTAAGGCTTTAGCGGGAACCATATATCCGTCAAATTCAAAAGGCTTGTTACTGAATTTGGGTAATGTTGAAAGCGGAGGGTATAGCCTGAGCGCTTCTTTCATCACCCAACTGGTCTCAACCATTTTGCTCAGATCATTAGATGACAATATCTCAACGCCCAAACTCTCGATCTCGGACCATAACCGTTCTTGCCACTCGGGATTCTTGGCCAAAGCATAGGTCATACTCGTTAGGGCACTGGTGGTTGTATCATGGGCCGCCATCATCAGAAAGTTAATGTGATCTACGATCTCTTGATCAGTGTACCCTTTACCATCTTCATCTGTCGCGCGAGACAATAACGAAAACAAGTCTTGGCTGTCTCCTGCCCGTCTCTCTGAAATCATCGGTAAAAAGAAATCGCACATGGACTGTCGGGCTCGTATACCACGCCATAGCAATGTTCCAGGTAATGCTATGGGCATACGCCACATAGCGGCTGCAACGGTCGATTCAAAATTCTCATTAATTTTGGTCGCTTCTGCGCCGAGGTTCATTCCCAAAAATACCGTAGCAGCCAAGTCCAAGGTCATTTGCTTGATAATAGGATAAGCCTGTACTTTCTCAGACTTAGCATCAGGTAACCAACTCGCAACACTCTGCGCTATCTGGGGCGCCATTTGTTTGAAGTAGCCTTGCATCGCCTGATTTTTAAACCCTGCCTGCATAAGCCTGCGATGATAACGATGGTCTTCGCCATCGCGAAGCATTAACCCATTAGGAAAAACACGCCCAATAATTTGATCCCACGCTTTTTTGTTAGATAGTATCTGTCCCGGATTTAACAAGCTCAAACAATTTGCATCAGCACCAAACAGATGGACCACATTCATGTTTCCCACCCTGTGCAGGACAACATTCCCATATTTCTGCTGTAAGTACTGAGCGTGCTTAAGAGGGTCAGCATAACTTAACTTTACCAGCCGCCAA
This sequence comes from Porticoccaceae bacterium, assembly GCA_018654575.1. Taxonomy (GTDB): domain Bacteria; phylum Pseudomonadota; class Gammaproteobacteria; order Pseudomonadales; family Porticoccaceae; genus HTCC2207. The sequence goes on along the minus strand of JABILI010000059.1, from coordinate 165 downwards.
GACTCTAGAAATCCGACTTTTATGGGTGGTAATACTTTTGGGGTAGCCTGAGTTTCCAACCTAGATAACCTCACTTATCTTTCTATTTCATCGAAGACTTCGATTACTCAGGATAAATGGAATCTACTGGAACGCCTAAGTATTTCGCCAATCTCAGCATATTAG
>JABILI010000001.1 GCA_018654575.1 Porticoccaceae bacterium | reverse complement strand
CAAGTGCTTTGCTGCAGTTATTACGCTTCAGCAGTGATATTAGCTCTGGAGCCAGATTACCCTGTTCTTTTAACCGCCCAGCGCGAAGAGAACCCTGCAAGCCAAGACTAATATCGGTTTGCATGTTGGCCAGCTTAAATTGAATAAGTTGGTTAGCGGCTAAGGGTCGATTGAACTGGACACGATCTAGAGTATATTGCCGTGCTGAGTGCCAGCAACTTTCAGCTGCGCCTAAAGCGCCCCAGCTGATGCCGTAGCGCGCCGAGTTTAGGCAGCCAAAGGGCCCTTTAAGACCTTGTACATTGGGCATCAGTTGCTCATCGGCAACGAATACTTCATCCATAACAATCTCGCCAGTAATAGAGGCACGCAGTGCCAATTTACCTTCGATTTTAGGCGCAGAAAGTCCCTTCATGCCTTTTTCGAGTATAAAGCCACGAATAATGCCATCGTCAGTTTTAGCCCACACAACAAAGACATCGGCAATCGGCGAGTTACTAATCCACATCTTACTGCCAGAAATAATGTATCCGCCATCCACTGTTTTGGCTCTGGTTTTCATGCCGCCAGGATCAGACCCAGCATCGGGTTCAGTAAGCCCAAAGCAGCCTACCCACTCCCCGGTCGCAAGCTTGGGGAGATATTTTTCTTTTTGTTGCTCAGTTCCATAGGTATAAATAGGGTACATGACCAGACTGGACTGAACACTCATCATTGAACGGTAGCCAGAATCTACCCTTTCAACCTCTCTAGCCACCAGGCCATAACTAACATAGCTAACGCCGGGGCAGCCATAGCCATCGATAGTTGAGCCTAGCAAGCCCAACTCGCCCATTTCATTAAATATGTTTCGATCGGTGCTCTCTTGGCGGTAGGCCTCAAGAACTCGAGGAGCTAATTTTTCTTGAGCATAGGCTGCGGCTGTGTCGCGCACTAGACGCTCTTCATCGTTGAGTTGATCATCGAGATTAAACGGATCTTGCCAGTTGAACTTTCCCCAATCACTTGCCATTCGAAACTTCCTCTATAAAGCGCATCAATTTATTGATGCTCTAATATGCTTATTGTAACTCAGTGCGCACTAAATCTTTTTATACGGAATAATGTTCCGCAGTTTGATCCAGGGATTTGGTCGCTCTCGCAATTAATAAATCAATTTCTTCATGAGTGCTAACAAAAGGGGGTGAAATAATCATCGAGTCGCCCACGGCTCGCATAATCAAGCCATTAGCCACGCAAAACTCGCGACAAATACCACCGGACTTCTGCTCAGGCTCAAGGCGTTCACGACTCTCTTTGTCACGCACCAATTCGATCGAGCCAAGCATTCCAGCACCACGAACATGACCCACAATAGGATGATTGCCTAGTGCAGTCCACTGCTGTTGCAGATAGGGACCTATATCGTCTGCCACGCGCTGTACAAAGTTTCCGTTTTCCAGTACATCCATAGTGGCCAGTGCCGCTGCACAAGCAATAGGATGGCCAGAATAGGTGAACCCATGACCAAATTCACCGCCATCACCAGTAATAACTTCAGCGACTTTTTCGCTGACCATAACGCCGCCCAATGGCTGAAAGCCGTTGGTGACTGCCTTGGCGAAGGTTAGTAGATCGGGTTCCATGCCATAGGTTTCACAACCAAATAGCTTGCCGGTGCGACCAAAACCGCAGATAACCTCATCACTAACAAAAAGAATATCGCGTTCTTTTAAAATACGACGGACTTCTGGCCAGTAGCTGTCGGGAGGCACAATAACCCCACCGGCACCTTGGATAGGTTCTGCGATAAACGCGGCGACATTTTCTTCACCCAGCTGATCTATTCTTTTTTCTAGTTCTCGCGCTGCTTGAAGACCAAACTCTTCTTCACTGAGATTGCCACCGCTGACATACCAGTTGGGGTCAGCAATATGCTGAACGTAGGGCAGAGTTTCAAATTGGTTATGGACAAATTCAAAGCCACCAAGGCTAGCTGATGCAATGGTGCTGCCATGATAGGCATTTGTGCGAGCCAAAATAATTCGTTTTTTCGGCTGCTTTTTAGTATCCCAATAACGACGGATCAGGCGAATATTGGTGTCATTTGCCTCGGATCCTGAATTGGTGAAAAAAACATGAGTAAACTGCTTTGGCGTTAAGTTCACCAGACGATCAGCAAGTTCTACCGCTGGGGTATTACTGCATTGAAAAAAGTTATTGTAGTATGGTAGTTGCTTAAATTGCTCGCTGACCGATGCGGCTATAGTAGGTTGACTATAACCAAAACTACAACACCATAGGCCAGACATGGCGTCCAACATTTGGTTGCCATCAGTGTCATAGATGTAAATATGTTCGGCACGATCAATAATTCTCCCAGGATTCCGCTGGTAGTCACCAAAGTCGGTAAAAGGATGAAGATGTCGATCTGCGTCTAATCTCTGCCACTCTGCTGTCGTTCTGATTTTATTCATAATTTATCTCGTGGTAACTGACCCATTGTTTGTTGTAGTCTCGCTATATTAAAGAGCGAACTAACCCTAAAAGAGTATGTTTAAATAGTCACTGGTGTATGATTATTTGACCACAAATTAAAGCTCGAGTCAGTCACCCAAAAGGGGTGGTGAAAGCTCTTTTATTAAAGATAATAAATTGTTCGAAAGTGGATGTTTTAGTACGCCATAAAATATGAGAAAACACTATGCCTAAGTCGCTACCCTTAGTAGGAATTGCCTGCGATGTAATCGCTAATGGTCCCCATCAATTTCACGGCGCCGGTGAGAAATATATCAACGCTGTGGCCCATGGTGCAAGCGTAATACCAATGCTATTGCCAGCTTTCGGGAATGGTACTGACATTACCGACCTAAACACCCTCTATGCTATTGAGGATTTAGTAAGCCAATTTGATGGTTTGTTTCTGACGGGAAGTCCTTCTAATATTCAACCGCATCATTTTAAGGGTCCCCCCCACGAGGAAGGGACGCTAGAGGATCCTCAACGAGATAGCCTAACTTTACAGTTAATTAATGAATGCATGAAGCAGGGCGTACCTATTTTGGCGGTATGCCGTGGATTTCAAGAGCTTAATGTCGCCTTTGGTGGAACACTTCACGCAAAAATTCATGAGGTGGAGGGTTATCATGACCATCGTGAAGACAAAACAAAGGATCGTGACGGTCAATATGGCCCAGTGCACTCAGTTAGTTTTGCTAAGGATGGCCGATTACAAGAGCTTACTGGAGAGACTACCTGGCAGGTAAACTCCCTACACAGCCAGGGTATTAATCAATTGGCAGAAAATTTAGTGATTGAAGCTGTTGCTGATGACGGCCTCGTAGAGGCGGTTTCCCTGGCAGCAGGCTACAATGGTCAAGATAATTGGATAATGGGGGTGCAATGGCATCCCGAATGGCAGTTTGAATCTAACAAGGTATCGACAGCTGTGTTCCAAGAGTTTGGCAGGCAGATCCGCAGAGGTATGAGCGCCAGGGGCAGATAGGATTCTATAAAATACCCAGAAGATGGCGCAGAAATAGATCTCGATGGCTAATCCCTTGGCGCGGCGTATATTTCTCGCCCGTCAAACCAGGTCGAAAGGATCTGCGTATCTGAAATGCGGTCACTTTCCCCTTGTTCCTCTAGTTTCAATAAGTCCTGACTCAGGACCACAAAATCAGCTTTTTTGCCGACTTCTAATGAGCCCGTAATGTCTTGCTGATCGAGCATCGCAGCTCCATTGATGGTGTAGGCATCCAAAATATCACGAACAGAGATAGATTCACTTTCATTATATATGCGGCCACTTATTTCATTCTTACGCGTCACCGCTTTTTCAATATTCAACATCGGTCGCGGGTCGCGAGCATCAACGGGCGCGTCACTGCCAGCTACTAATACGCCTCCGGCTTCAAGTACAGACCCAGCGGGATAACTGTTTTGGTAGACATAGCCGGCGGGATCGAACAGATCATTTTTAGACATAATGGGGTCAATAAAAGGCGATACCATCATTTGGTATTCCACGAAAGGCTCGATCCATGAGTACGTAAAGGCCATGTAGACGTTCAGATCAGCAATACGTGAGATGTCGTCTGGGTGCATTATTTGTGCGTGAGCCATCGAGACCTTTGCTTTAGATTTAGGGCTTTGTTTTTTGGCCTCAGCAAAGCTATCCAACGCTAAGCGAACCGCCCGATCACCGATGGCATGACTATGAACATTAATACCCGCATCATAAAGGGCCAAAGTATAGTCTCGTATAAAAATTTCTTCTCGTTCATATACCCCGTTGAATTTCCTGCATTGGAGAGGAGAAAAGCCCTGTTCAGCATAAAAATCTTTTGCCGACATGGTGGGTAAGTTGGCGTCGGCTTGATGACGCAGCTCAATACAGGCCGCAGATTCTGTGTCCACATATCCAATGACTTCTAGCGCCTGAGTATTGGCATCCACCTTGAATTGGGGTTGTAAATAATCCGTTAAAGAGGCGGCATTTGGCAACGCTGGAGGGTTTGCATGGGGATTACCTTCCGTAACGCCGTCAACGAAGATTTTTGCGGTATCAATTTTTAAGTTTTCTACATTCTTATGTCTGCGTTGGATAGCCGTAAATTCACTAATAAGACGTTCGATACTGATGGGTTTATCTGGGGATGGTCGATAATCTTCAAAATCCGCAAAAAAAGCGACAGTCATGCGATGAGTCAACGGCGATTGTTTAGCCCATTTGGCAAAAAGATCGATGTCGTGCTCTTTAAGTGAAGCTTCCATGGTCGATGTGATTCCTGAGGCGGCTAGTCGTTGACCAATTTTTTGATAAAGCGCTAAATCAATATCAGGGTAGCCCCAAAGATTAGGAACATTGACTAATTTACGTGCGTCTTCGTTGATCATGCCATTAGGCTCGCCCGAAGAATCGACGCCAACAAGTTCTTTAAAAGTTGCAAATTCCTTATTGAGTGTTTCTTGATTTAGACCGACCACATTGCCGGCGCGATCGGCAGCTAGGTTTAATGCATGGCTGTTGACAGCGCCATGGTGACCATCATTTCCTAGCAAAACGATCGGGTGTTTAGTTGACACGGCATCTAAAGCCTTACGGATGGTAGGCAGTTTTACTGAGGGTTCATTGCCTCCTGAATACGCCCATTGCTCTACTGTTAACCAATCACCTAAAGGTAGTTGTAAACGATTAATGCATTTTTTTAAACGAGGCACCAGAGCTTCAAGAGTGAAGGACTGACTGGCTAGGTCACAGGTGTCAGTTTCAACGATGCCGGCTAAATGAATATGTACATCATGCAGGCCAGGAATAATCATCTTGCCTTTCAAGTCAATAGTCTGAGTCTGCACACCAATAAACTGTTCGGCGGTATCTAGATCGCCAACATACACTAGGATATCGTCTTTTACGGCGAGAGTGGAGACCACTGATTGTTCGTTATCGGCCGTGTAGATCACACCATTGATAAATACAGTGTCTGCTGAGATTGATTTTTGTTCGGCACAACTCGATGCCATTAGCACTGATATCGTCGCTATTATCGTCAACATACCCTTTAACATCATCATATCCTTTAGTTTATCAATCTTATACTAGGCAGATTTAGTCGTTGCAGAATACCCTCTAAGGGTAGTGCTACTGGTGAACAGCTGTCTCTTATCAGATACTATAGGATAATGTGTTTAATAATTAACAAATAGCTTGGAGTTTACGGTGAGTGACCTAAAGCTTGACCAGTTTTTACAAGACAATCCAGACATTGAAATATTTGAAGTCATTTTGCATGACCTTAATGGTAATCAGCGTGGCAAATGGCTTCCTAGGTCTCAAATTAGCAAGGTATTTGACGGTGGTTTTAAAATGCCCCTCAGCGCCTGTTCGTTAGATTGCTGGGGTCGCGACCAAGATGAGTTAGTCGAAGAAAATGGCGATACTGATGGTATTTGTGAGGCTCATCCTGAAACTTTGGCCAGAGTGCCTTGGGCCGACAAGCCTACCGCACAGATAATTATTTCAATGGGTAACGAAGCGGGTGATGCGCCGTTCGGTGGAGACTGCCGGTCAGTATTACAAAGCGTACTTGATCGATATGCAGCGTTAGGCCTAACTCCTGTCGTTGCCAGCGAGATAGAATTTCATTTGTTAACATTGGATCAAGATAAATTCGGTCAACCGCAGCATACTCAGCGCGCTTTAGATGGTAGCCCAGCCTTGGGTGGCCAAACCTATGGCCTCGATACCATGCGAAATGCAGCGCCCTTGATGGATGCCATTGCAGATGCCGCAAAAGTACAACATCTACCGATAGACACTCTAGTCACAGAATTTGGTCCATCCCAATTTGAGATTAATCTCTATCATCAAGACAGCGCGATGAGGGCTTGCGATCAGGGTAGTATGCTTAAACGAGCGATTCGAAGTGTTGCTCGTCAGCACGACAAGATTGCCTCTTTTATGGCCAAACCCTTTGCGCAAGAAGTTGGCAATGGCATGCATATTCATTTCAGCTTACTCGATGAGCAGGGCAATAATGTGTTCGATGATGGCACTGATCAAGGTTCTGATTTATTGCGCCATGCCGTAGCGGGTTGCGTTGATACTATGGCCGATAGCATGGCTATTCTGGCTCCTAACATTAATTCTTTCAGACGTATGACCCCGGGATGTTTCGCGCCATTGTCAGCTAACTGGGGGTATGAAAATCGCACCACAGCTATTCGTATTCCTGGAGGCGATCATCGTGCTATGCGTATTGAGCACCGCGTGGCTGGCGCAGATGCAAATCCTTACTTGGCGGTGGCCGCGATTTTGGCTGGAGCCTTGTCCGGCATTGAGAGAAAGCTATCTGCACCCGAGCCTATTGAGGGTGATGCGGGTGATGTAAAGCCTACACTGCCTCATTTTTGGAACGATGCAATTGGTGTATTTGAAGACTCAGACTTTATTGGTCAATACTTAGGCGCTGAGTTACAGAGGAACTTCACCCTGTGCAAACGTAAAGAAAAGCATGAGTTTGACACACGTATAACAGCGTTGGAGTACGATGCTTTTTTATAGGTGGAGCAGTCACTCCACTGCTATTGAATTAAACAGGACTAAACGTGTATCTAAAACTACTGTTTACGTTTTAGTTTTAAACTGTCGATATTATTTTCAGCAAGCTTAGCTCTGGCGGATGCCATTTTTGAGGTGTCCGTGAAGGGTCCTACTAATACTCTATGCCAGATGTCGCCATTCTTGCTTTTTACGCTTTCACTTTCGGCTGACAAATTCATCAAAAGTAATTCGACTTTGAGATTTTCAGCATCCCGTATATTCTTGAACGATCCAGCCTGTAATACATAGACAGCGTCTTTTTCTGGATCAGCTGTATTAGCTGAATCTTGGTCATCAGGTACTAATATTTCTGTTTCTTTCAGCAAGGTATAAAAGTCAAATTTGAGCTCTTTTAGATCAGCTTTTTCGACAATTTCATTAACAGCTGCTGCAGCGTCACTTGGAGACGACTCATTAATGAGAGGGAAAAAATACATAATCAAAGCGCCAATGACCAATCCGGACATAAACGCAGGGCGCGATGACTTTTCGGAGGATGGTTGCGCCCTCGTATAACGATTTGAACCATTTTTTGAAGAATTCTGTGCCATAAATACGTTACTTTGTGCTGAGTAGGGATTGTAGGTGAAATGTTGGGTTATTGGCAAAGGTAAAATAGGGGTGAGCGAATAATTAGTCTATGTCTTAGAGTTCTTGAGGATCCACATCAATAGACCAGCGCACTCGCCTCGATGCTTTATGGCTTTCAAGCTGCAATGCAAGAGAAGACAGCAATGATTGTAATAATGATCGTTTGGACGCTTCAACCTGCAATACGAAACGGAATCGTCCAGCCCGTTTTTCTAGCATCGCAGGCAGCGGTCCTAGATAACTTAATAGAGGGGTTGGCGGGCTAAGACTTTCGGCGATCTGTCGAGCCATTCGCAAAAAAGCTTCTGCTTCGTTGGCGCGCTCAGATTCAGCTCTGATGACCGACATGTAACGAAAAGGCGGCAACTGAGTTAGTTCGCGCTCAGATAAAAGCTGTGCGGCAAAGTAGGCGTAACCTTTTTCGATAAGAATTTCTAGAAGGGGGTGTTGCGGCTGATGCGTTTGTATTAGCACTCGCCCCGGTATGGTTCCCCTGCCGCTGCGGCCAGCGACCTGTGTTAGTAGCTGCCCCATTCGTTCGTGACTGCGAAAGTCTGGGCTAAACAGACCAGAGTCAGCGTCGAGTACTGCAACGAGTGTGACATTAGCGAAGTGATGCCCCTTGGATAGCATCTGAGTGCCAATTAGTATGCATGGCTCTCCCTTATCGACAATATCAAAAACCTCTTTCATCGCACCTTTTTTACGCGTGCTATCACGGTCGACTCGCAACACTTTAGAGTCGGGAAAACATTGTTGTAAATAGGCTTCACTGCGCTCTGTGCCTTCCCCTGCAGCAATTAACTGGGCCCCCTGACAGTTTGGGCATAGATGAGGGATACGTTGCTGGTAGTCACAGTGATGGCAGATGAGACGGCTGCGGGCCCGATGAACAGTGAGACGTGAATCGCAGTGATGGCAATTGGCGGACCAGCCACACTGATGGCATAGCATGGCTGGGGCAAAGCCGCGGCGATTGAGAAAGACTAAAACTTGATGGCCATTGGTGATGGTTTGCTTTATTGCCGTTAGAGTAGAAGATGAAACTCCGGCTTCGGTCCGCTCTGTTTTTAGATCGATCAGACTCCAATCTGGCTGGGTAGCATTACCTGCTCGATACTTTAGTAAAAGATGCTTATAGCGACCCATTTCGCAGTTATTGAGCGACTCAAGGGAGGGCGTTGCTGAGCCAAGAATAATAGGTATATCCTCCTGGCGGGCTCTTATTACGCCGAGATCTCGAGCTGAGTAACGAAAACCGTCTTGTTGCTTGTAGGATTGATCATGCTCTTCGTCAAGAATAATCACACCAGGATTTTGCAGGGGTGTGAATATCGCTGAGCGAGTACCTAAAATTATTTTTGCATCTCCAGATTTGGCGCTCATCCAAGCTGCGAGCCTCTGTTTATCGGTTAAGCCGGAGTGCAGAGTAACCAGAGGTGCATTAAATCGATCACGGAATCGTTTTTCGGTTTGCGGTGTCAAACTGATCTCAGGAATCAAAACCAGCGCCTGACGACCGTAACGCAATGTTTTTTCAATGGCCTGTAAATAGATCTCTGTTTTACCGCTGCCGGTGACGCCGTCCAATAAATAGGCATTAAATCCATGATCGTCAATGCTGTTGAACGCTTTTTCCTGGCCACTATCGAGCGTGAGGGCGTCTTCCTTAAGAATATTATCTAAGGAGTGGGGTGGCGTTTCCACCATTACCACTTCGATCAGTTTTTTCTCTTCGAGCGCGGACAACATTGATCTTGAGTAGGCGGCTACAAGCTTTACGTCATCTACCTTGCCTTTATTTTTCAATTCGTCAGTTAGTGCTTGTTGGCTTGGCGCTCCTTTCAAAGACGTAGGCCCTAATCCTTTGCCTTTGGTAGTGAGTTGCCAAAAGCGGCGAGAAGTCTCGGGAAGAGGGTCGCCTTTGCGCAATAACGTAGGCAGGGTGCTAAGCAATGCATCGCCAATTGGGTATTGATAATAGTTG
>JABILI010000097.1 GCA_018654575.1 Porticoccaceae bacterium | reverse complement strand
CTATTTCATCTGCCTTTGCGTTACATCGACAGAACACAAATCACACCAATAGGTGCTGTTCAACCGCAAACAGAGGTTGTTATTGAAGGAGAGATACGTGCCTGTGACACCGTTTTCGGGCGAAGACGAAGTCTTGTCTGCCGTATTCAAGATCACAGTGGTACCACGACACTACGCTTTTTCCATTTTAATCGAGCACAACAAGATCGACTGCAACCCGGTGATTTTTTACGATGCTTCGGTGAGGCGAGACGAGGAAAATCAGGGATCGAATTTTATCATCCTGAATATCAGCACCTCGACCAAACCAAAGCTAATAAACTTCAGGATACTCTAACACCTATATACCCTGCCACCGAAGGCATTACTCAAAGTCGTATCCGAGACCTCTGCACTCAGGCTTTAACACTACTCGACCAACAAAGCATTGTTGAACTGCTCCCCAGAAAACTAAATAGCAGCCTAAGCAAACAGCTTTCTTACTCTTTGCTTGATGCCCTGCGGCTGTTACACAACCCTCCACCAGGAACAGCATTGCATTTATTGGCAGCTGGTGAACATCCAGCCCAACAGCGGCTAGCCGCTGAAGAGTTAATTGCTCATAATCTAAGCTTGTTACGACTGCGACAAAAAATTCAACGCCAGCAGGCTCCCGTTTTACTTGAAGACCAGAAAGCCAAGACTACATTTCTAAAACAACTCGGCTTTCAGCTAACTAAGGCCCAACAAAAAGTGTCGGCAGAAATAGGCTCCGATATTAGTACCTCCGTTCCAATGCTCCGTTTGGTTCAAGGTGATGTGGGCTCGGGCAAGACCGTCGTTGCCGCTCTCGCCGCCGTCCAGACTATCGCTAATAGTAAGCAAGTAGCGCTAATGGCACCAACCGAAATTCTCGCAGAACAGCATAGAGTTAACTTTGAGCAGTGGCTCCAGCCTCTTGGTATCAGAATCGCTTGGTTAACCGGAAAAGTTAAAGGCAAAGCTCGTGACGTTCAACTGGCGGCTATTGCAGATGGCACCGCTCAAATGGTTATTGGTACCCACGCATTGTTTCAGGAAAGCGTCAACTTTAAGGATCTAGGCCTTAGTATTATTGATGAGCAGCACCGTTTTGGTGTACATCAAAGATTGGCCTTGCGAAGTAAAGGTTTTAGCGTAGATCCTTCGGCCAACATAGATGGTTCGGCGCCTCATCAATTGATCATGACCGCCACGCCCATACCTAGGACGTTAGCGATGAGTGCTTATGCTGACCTTGATTGCTCGGTAATTGATGAACTGCCGCCGGGACGTACGCCTGTCGATACGCTTGTGCTGAGTAACTTGCGTCGCCCTGATGTTATTGAGCGTGTCCGAGCTTCTTGCGTCACCGGCCGACAAGCCTATTGGGTCTGCACGCTAATAGAAGAATCAGATGTTCTGGAGGCTCAGGCTGCAGAAGTTACCGCTAGTGAGCTAAAATTGCTGCTCCCAGAATTGTCAATTGCCCTGATCCATGGTCGGCTCAAACCGCGAGAGAAACTGACTGTGATGGATGACTTTAAAGCCGGCAAGATAAATTTGCTAGTCGCCACTACCGTCATTGAAGTAGGTGTTGACGTACCCAACGCCAGTTTAATGATTATCGAAAATTCAGAACGACTGGGACTCTCTCAATTACACCAGTTGCGCGGCAGAGTAGGCCGTGGTTCACAAGCAAGTCACTGTGTCCTTCTCTATAGCCCTCCACTTTCGGGCAATGGTAATGCTCGGTTAAAAATTATGCGCGAAACAACTGACGGTTTTAAAATTTCCGAAAAAGACCTTGAGCTCAGAGGCCCAGGTGAGGTCCTAGGCACCCGACAAACCGGAGACATGCGTTTGCAGATCGCAGACCTTCAAAGAGATGCCCACATGCTTCCACAGATTAAGTTTATCGCTGAAGAGCTACTTCTAAACCACCCTAAAAGCGTTGACCCTCTGATTCGTCGCTGGCTAGGGCATAATCAACAATATGCTCAGGCATAACTCAGAAAATATCACTCCCGATCGAATAAAGTTCTTTCATTTTCATCATAAGCTTTTACAATGCCTAAAAAGGGAGAATGACCATGGTGTTTAGTAATTCAATCTCAAATTTGTTTGGGAAGTCTCCCATCAGGCCTCTACAAGAACATATGTCACTCGTCGTTGCCTGCGCCTCTCAATTAGAATCCTTCTTTGAAGCGGTGCTTGCCAGTGACTGGAAAAGCGCTAGCGATATTTTTGACAAGATTGCTGACGATGAAAATCATGCTGACGAACTCAAAAAACAATTTCGCCTGAACATGCCTAAAAGTTTATTTATGCCGATGTCTCGCGGTGACCTACTTGGCATCCTCGCTCAACAAGATAATATTGCAAATGCGACTAAAGATATTTGCGGCATTGTGCTTGGCAGAGAAATGGATATCCCCTCTGTATTGCAATCAGATTTTATTGCCTATATTAAAAGCGCTATTGAGACCTGCGAAAAAGCACTCAAGGCCATTGACGAATTAGATGAACTTCTAGAAACCGGTTTTACAGGGCAAGAAGTTAAATTCGTTAAAAAGCTAATTCGTGATCTTGATGCGCAAGAACAGAAAGTAGATAAACGAGAGCGAAAATTACGGCATCGCCTATTTAAAATTGAAACTGAAATGCCGCCCGTCCATGTCATGTTTCTCTACATTATCATTGATAATATTGGCGGGGTTGCAGACGCCGCCGAGCAAGTTGGAAACCAACTTGAACTCCTACTAGCTAAATAAAAACGATCGAGATCAATAGCTATGGAATTATTCTCTACCTACGGCACGCTGCTTATTATTCTTGCTGGTCTATTTGGCTTCTTCATGGCCTGGGGCGTGGGCGCCAATGATGTAGCCAATGCCATGGGTACCTCGGTTGGCTCAAAAGCACTAACGATCAAGCAGGCTATCTTGATTGCAATGGTGTTTGAATTTGCCGGAGCCTACCTTGCTGGAGGCGAAGTCACGTCAACCATTCGTAAAGGTATCGTTGATGCCGAAGTGTTCAATGACTCGCCGGATCTACTCGTCTTCGGGATGCTTTCAGCGCTCCTTTCGGCTGGTACCTGGCTAATGATCGCCAGCTTTATGGGCTGGCCGGTATCAACAACCCACTCCATTGTTGGGGCTATCGTTGGCTTTGCAGCCGTAGGGGTCTCCACTGACGCGGTGAATTGGACTAAGGTCTCTACTATCGTTGCTAGCTGGGTGGTCTCTCCCGTTATTGCCGGCACTATATCATTTGCTATTTTTCGCAGTGTACAACGCCTTATATTGATTCAAGACGACCCCTTTGCAAGGGCCAAACAATACGCCCCCGTATATATGTTTGCCGTAGGCTTTTTAATGGCAATGGTGACAATACTCAAAGGTCTGAAGCATGTCTTTAAAGATATAGGTATCAGTATGACCTTTGGTGAGTCTGTCGTTTGGGCGATGATGTTCGGTATTTTTGTAGCCCTTCTTGGCTCTTTCCTTCTCTCAAAGGTAAAGCGAAACAAAGCTCTTGAAGCTAGAAACAGATTTGCAAATGTCGAAAGAGTCTTTGCTGTTCTTATGGTATTTACTGCCTGTAGTATGGCCTTTGCGCACGGATCAAATGACGTAGCCAATGCCGTTGGCCCTCTTGCAGCTGTGGTTAATGTGGTTAGCTCTGGTGGCGATATAGCCGCAAAAAGCGTGATGCCGACTTGGATTCTTTTGCTAGGCGGTGTTGGCATTGTGTTTGGTCTGGCGACTTATGGTTATAAAGTAATGGGTACCATAGGACGAAAAATTACCGAACTTACCCCTAGCCGAGGCTTTGCGGCTGAGTTAGGCGCTGCGGCCACTGTCGTTTTTGCTTCGGGAACTGGACTGCCAATTTCTACAACTCATACCCTAGTCGGTGCAGTTTTAGGGGTTGGGCTTGCTCGCGGTATCGGCGCCCTTAATCTTCGCATGATAGGAGCAATTTTCCTATCTTGGGTGGTTACCTTGCCTGCCGGTGCCGCTCTAGCGATTCTGTTTTTCTTCTTCTTTAAAGGTGTGTTTAGCTAACCCTGAAGAACGCATTAGAATTCCTTCAAAAGCCCTGTAGAAATTAGACTGCGGGGCTTTTTAGTGGCCCCTATTTGTTGCTCTTTGCAGGCTTCGAGAAAAATACAAATGGAATCGCAAAAGGCCCTAACAGAACACCTGCCCAGACCCAAAAACGCGCATTAGCATGGCGCTCTTTGGCTACGATATAACAAACGTACGCGCTCGCGAGAGTTCCGAAGATTAATACTGCAGGTAAAGGCATATCAAAACCTCTATGTCACTATGACTATTCAAAATTACTATAGTCCTAAGCGCAGACCAGTACTAGCAATATTAAAGCCTTGAGCTCGCACTACTATTGCTTGTTCACTGTTTAAATTAAGCAATGGGTTAGTATGATTCATATGAATAAACCAGACTTTAGCTCGCTGCTGCTTAGATAACGCTGATAAGGCGGCCATGGTTTCGGTGACAAAAGGATGAGGTATTTTAGACATATCTCGGCCTGGTAGCTCTTCATTATCATAAAATGTTGCGTCGATTAGAGCGTAATCTGAGGCCTGTACTTGCGATGCAATATCTTTTTCCCATTGAGACCATTTGTTAATATCAGGTATGAAAAGTGCCGTTTTGTTAGGTCCTTTTATTGAGAATCCTACAGTTTCTGAAAACTCATCTCGATGGGGCACTATAAAAGGCGTTACCTTAAGATTATTTAAAAGAACCGCTGCATGATTGCGAAGCGGCGATAAAGTTATATTATTCAAACTAACTAGTTGACTCCATGGACCATTATTCATCAGATATTGCTTCATCTTTGGCATCACATAAACAGGTACTTGATCAGCTCCGATGACTTCTCTCCCCAGATACATGAGTCCCGTGTAATGACCAATATGCGCATGCGTGATAAAAATTCCACCTAAATTAAATTCATCGGTCGACACCTCCTGCTCTAGCATAAAAAGCTGTTCTGGAAAGTTGGGCGTTGCCTCAAACATGTATTTCTTTTTACCTGCAGGGTCAATTAGAGCTAGTGATGTAGCGCCAATTTTTGTCTCGGGGTTGTCCCACCCCGGCATGCAGTGAGATTTGTAACAACCTGCCTGAGGGAAACCAGCATCTTGAGCAACACCAAGAACGTAGAGATAAGGCGTCTCATCAGCAGTAGTTAAAAAAGTGACTGCTGGAACTAGCAAAAGGATAAATACTTTTAATGATATGGCCATTAGGTCGTCTCATAAGTAGCAAATAAGGGCACTCAAAGAGCTAGGACTTGTCGATATAAGTCTTTTCTCGTGAAGGCATCCAGTCTGGTGGTCCAAAAATATACCCTGCTATTTCAAATAGAGACTGGGAGTCTCGAAGATCTCTAGCTATAGCAGCCCAAGTGTGGAAGGTAATTTTCAGGGGGTTATTAGTATTTAGGTTTTTCACTAGCCCAAAGATAACGGGCGCCTGCTCTTTAGAGTAGGTACCAAAAAGGCGATCCCAAAATATAAATAAATTACCATAATTACTGTCTACGTACTCTGGATTAGTGCCGTGATGGACTCGGTGGGTCGAAGGTGTATTGAAAATGCTATCCAGCCAGCCAAGCTTCCCAATCCATTGGGTATGGCCCACTACCCCCCAGAGCCTTGAGCATAAGGCTGCGACCACCGTAATACTCGGATCAAACCCAATCAACGGCATGACCATGAAGAATGGGGCTTTGGAAATAGGCCCAAACCAAGCTTGACGGAAAGCAACTGAGAAATTCATTTCGACACTGGAGTGGTGATTCATATGAATCGCCCACAAGAGCCGAACTCTATGGGCAGCACGGTGATACCAATAAAAAATAAAATCTATCATTAAAAAACTGATGAGCCAAACCTGCCATGACTCTAAAGCATCGTTAAGGGTAAAAACCCTAAATTGATAAAGGTAAAAAGAAAAGCCAAGGGTAGTGCCCTGTATTGCAACCGAGGTAAGGATATTGCCGGAAAGCAGGCCAATGGTTCCCCAAGTATCCCTAGGCTCATAAAAACCGAGATTTTTCCGCGCTGAAGTCATAGCCTCAATAAAAATAAGGGCCAAAATAATCGGGACCCCCACGGCATAGACTGTTGTTGTTGAAATGGCTTGCAACTATTCTCTCCCAACACCTTACCTGATGCGTTTAAGTCTAAACTACTAGGGGTATATTATCTAATTGGAAGCCTAGTTGGATTAAATATTGCAGTTGGAGTATTACCTAGCGGGCGATAAACTCGGGTCTAAAATATTTACATTTCGATCATGTTTTCTAGTTAAGGCCGGGCTAAAGATAATAAACTTGCCAACTGTGGGCTTGCCGCAACAAGCGCGGCTGTTTAAGAAAACTTTAAAGCCACTCACATAGCGGATAATCTCGAAACCAAAATCCAAAATTAGTTAATCTTGGGGTCTAGCTCGCCGCTTTGATAGCGCGTGGTCATAGAGTCCAAGCTAAGTGCTCGAATTTTCGAAGCCTTACCCGCGGTTGAAAATGCCTCATAGCGTGCAGTCGCTATATCCTGCATGGCTGTAATAGTTTCTTTTAGATAGGCACGAGGATCAAAGGCACGAGGATTTTCCGCTAAGAAACGGCGGACTGCACCAGTCGACGCCAGACGCAAGTCGGTGTCGATATTGATCTTTCGCACGCCGTGTTTAATTCCTTCGCAAATTTGATCAACGGGGACGCCATAGGTTTCAGGAATCTCTCCACCGTACTGATTGATTATCGCCAACCATTCTTGAGGGACCGAAGAAGATCCATGCATCACCAGGTGAGTATCTGGAATACGCTGATGAATCGCTCTAATTCGATCAATGGCGAGAATGTCTCCAGTGGGAGGGCGACTGAACTTGTAGGCTCCGTGAGATGTACCGCAGGCAATAGCCAATGTATCCACTTGAGTTTTGGCGACAAAATCTGCAGCCTCTTCGGGATCGGTTAACATTTGCTCTTGAGACAGAGTTCCTTCTGCTCCCACACCGTCTTCTTCGCCCGCTTGGCCTGTTTCCAATGAACCCAGACAACCTAGCTCACCCTCCACAGAAACACCGCAGGCATGAGCCATCTCGACAGTGCGACGCGTTACATCAACATTGTAGTCATAATCTGATGGTGTTTTACCGTCCTCTTTAAGAGATCCATCCATCATTACCGAGGTAAACCCAAGCTGAATAGAGCGCTGACAAATAGCTGGACTGGTGCCGTGGTCTTGGTGCATACACACAGGGATATGCGGCCATTCTTCCACAGCGGCCTGAATTAAGTGACGTAAAAAAGGTGCTCCCGCATATTTACGCGCGCCTGCGGAGGCTTGCACGATGACTGGGCTATCTGTCTGATCTGCGGCCATCATAATGGCTCTCATCTGCTCAAGATTATTAACATTAAATGCAGGTACACCGTAGTTATATTCTGCTGCGTGATCAAGCATCTGTCGTAGTGAAATAAGTGCCATAGCTAATGTCCTTTTTAACTTGTTGATCTAATATAGTTATAGATGTAAATCCAATAATGTTAAAGCTAACCTTTGGCCCGCTGCTCAAGGATAGTGACAGCTGGCAGTTCCTTTCCTTCAACATACTCTAAAAATGCTCCTCCTCCAGTTGAAATATACGATATTTTGTCGGCTATCGCATATTTATCTACTGCGGCTAGAGTATCTCCACCGCCAGCAATAGAGAATCCACTGCTGGCTGCAATAGCATTGGCTAAGGTTTCTGTACCTCCACCGAATTGCTCAAACTCAAAAACCCCTACTGGACCATTCCAAATTATAGTCCCCATCGACCCCATCAACTTTGCCAACTGGTCTGCGGATTGAGGCCCTATATCAAAAATCATATCATCATCAGCCACCTCATCAACTAGCTTCACGACGGCCTCTGCAGACTCGCTGAATACTTTACCAACAACCACATCTGTGGGTAGTGGAATACTTACTTTTTCCATAAGGGCCTGAGCCGCAGGAATTAAATCTGGCTCATAGAGTGACTTGCCAACCGGTTTTCCCGCTGCTGCCAAAAAGGTATTGGCGATCCCTCCACCGACAATTAGCTGGTCAACCTTATCTGCCAAATTCTCCAAGACCATTAGCTTAGTAGACACTTTAGACCCACCAACAATGGCTGCAATAGGTGCTTTAGGCGTGGCAAGTGCATGAGCTAAAGCGTCAAGCTCCTTAGCCAGAAGCGGTCCAGCACAAGCAATCGGCGCATATTTGGCAACACCATGAGTTGATGCCTGTGCGCGGTGCGCGGTACCAAAGGCGTCCATGACAAAAATATCGCACAACTGAGCATAGGCCTTGGCTAAATCGTCGGCATTATCTTTTTCACCCTTATTAAAGCGAACATTCTCTAGCATAACTACATCACCGTCTGTCAGGTCGATGCCTTCACTCCAATCTTTCACCAGATTAACCGTCCTCCCAAGTTGCTCACTCATAAATTGGGCAACGGGCGCCAGACTGTGCTCTGAGCTTACTGTTCCTTCGCTGGGTCTACCTAAGTGAGACATTAAGATGACCTTAGCGCCTGACTGCAAGGCCAATTTAATAGTTGGCAGGCTCGCTTTTATTCGGACGGCACTGGTTACTTGAGCATCTTTGATTGGCACATTTAGATCTTGGCGGATCAACACTCGACGATCACTTAGGTCTAGGTCCGTCATTAACTTCAAGGTCATTCCCTTATTTCCTTCTGGGTAGATCCAATTTCACTAGTGAAAATTAAAGGTTTCTCCCGCACCAATAGTGCAGGGTATCAAGCATACGGTTAGCATAGCCCCACTCGTTATCAAACCAAATGAGCACCTTAACTAATTTTTGCTGACTAACACGTGTTTGGCTCGCATCGACAACGCCGCTGCGTGGGTCATGATTAAAATCGCAAGACGCCAAAGGCTCCTCAGTATAACCAAGAACTCCTTCTAGCCCTTTCGCCGCCGCCTCAGCTAAAGCCGAATTGACAGCCACCATATCCACATGGGTATTTAGCATCACTGACAAATCAATTGCCGATACATTGGCAGTTGGAACACGCATAGCCTGGGCTTGAAAGCGCCCCGTTAACTCAGGTAGAAGACGATCAATGCCCAATGCTAAATCTGTCTCCACTGGAATAATAGACTGTATTGACCCTCGAGTTTTACGTAAATCTGTATGGTGGTAGGCGTCAATAACCGGCTGATCATTCATAGCAGAATGGATGGTAGTGATGACGCCGCCATCCACACCAAAGTAATCATTAAGTACCTTTATTACTGGAACAACGCAGTTAGTGGTACAAGAAGCATTAGAAATAATCGTTTCCAAGCCATCAAGGGTTTGGTGGTTGACGCCATACACAATGGTTGCATCGACACTAGTCTCGGCGGGTTGGGAGAACAATACGCGCTTAGCCCCACTCGTTATGTGTTGCTGGGCGGTCCCACGGTCCGAAAAACTACCGCTGCATTCGAGCACCACATCAACCTTTAACTTTTGCCAAGGCAGTTTCCGCAAATCTTTATGATTAATGACCTGTATAGCATCATCATTCACGATCAAGGTCTGTCCATCTAACTCAACAGTGCCAGGAAACCTACCATGGGTTGAGTCGTAACGGGTCAAATGAGCGATAGTTTTACTTTCAGCTGGCTCATTGATGGCGACCACCTGAGCCCAGTCCCGGGCGCCAGATTCATAGAGCGCACGTAATACCGAACGTCCTATGCGACCATAACCATTAATAGCAATACGTAACATTAGCCAAGTGACTCCAAGACATTAACTACTACGTTCTCAACCGTGAAGCCAAACTCTTTCATGAGCACTCCACCCGGTGCCGATTCACCAAAGCTTCGCATGCCGACAATCCGACCATCAATACCAACAAATTTATGCCAATAATCTGCATGCAGCGCTTCAACAGCTACTCTCGCCCTAATCGTAGGGATCAATACTGAATCTCGATAGTCAGCATCTTGAGCAGAAAAGATTTCCGCGCAGGGCATGGATACTACCCGCACTCTAACTCTTTGATTGGCTAACTGATCAGCGGCAGAGACTGCCAGTTCAACTTCTGAACCAGTCGCAATAATAATAGCTTGAGGGTCGGTACAATCTTGTAAAACGTAGCCGCCTTTAGATATAGCTGCGACCTGCTGGGCTGTTCTTGGCATCGGAGCTAAACCCTGCCGACTAAATACTAACGCACTGGGTCCCTGACGATTCTCAATGGCATTTTTCCAGCATACCGCCGACTCTACCGTATCACATGGTCTCCACGTATTTAAGTTAGGCGTCGCCCGAAGGACGCTCAGTTGCTCAACAGGTTGGTGAGTCGGCCCGTCTTCTCCTAAACCAATAGAATCGTGTGTGTAAACAAAAATACTCTGCTGCTTCATTATCGCAGCCATACGCACGGCATTGCGCGCATATTCCATAAACATCAAGAAAGTGGCACCATAATTAATGAAGCCCCCGTGCAAGGCGATACCATTCATCATCGCGCTCATACCAAATTCACGAACGCCGTAGTAAATGTAATTGCCGTCGGCATTTTCACTACTGATGCCTTTTGACCCTGACCAAATAGTGAGATTTGACCCCGCCAAATCTGCCGAACCACCCAGTAATTCGGGCAACATTGGACCATAAGCATTTAAGCAATTCTGTGATGCTTTTCGAGAGGCCACTTTTTCCATTTTGTCTTGACACTGCTGAATATAAGTATCAGCTTTAGTGCTAAAGTCTGCTGGAAGCTCACCCCTTGTTCGTCGCTCAAGTTCAACAGCTAAGTCAGGGTATGTATCTCGATAAGCGTCTAACGAAGAACTCCAAACGCTCTGAGCGACAGCGCCTTTATCAACGGCATCCCATCCAGCGTAGTGATCTGCAGGTATATCAAACGGCTCGTGATCCCAACCCAACTGCTTCCGAGCCAACATAATTTCGTCGGTACCAAGGGGTGCGCCATGACAGTCCTCTTTGCCCTGCTTGTTGGGCGACCCAAATCCAATAATGGTTTTACAACAGATCAGTGTTGGTTTAGTTTTTTCGGCTCGAGCAAGCTCTATTGCCGCTTTGATAGCATCACTGTCGTGACCGTCGACATCAGCAACCACCTGCCAGCCATAGGCTTCAAACCTAGCGGGCGTATCATCACTAAACCAGCCCTCAACCTCACCGTCGATTGAAATTCCATTGTCATCATAGAACGCCGTTAATTTCCCCAGCCCTAAAGTACCCGCCAGAGAACAAACTTCATGGGAAATGCCTTCCATCAAACAGCCATCGCCTAAAAAAGTGTAGGTTTGATGATCAATGACGTCATGCCCAGGTCGATTAAATTGCGCTGCCAGCACCTTCTCAGCCAGCGCCATGCCGATGGCATTAGCAATACCTTGGCCAAGAGGGCCAGTGGTTGTCTCTACCCCAGGCGCATACCCATACTCTGGATGTCCTGGCGTTTTCGAATGTAACTGCCGAAAATTTTTCAATTCTTCAATGGGTAAATCATATCCCGTGAGATGAAGTAAAGAGTAGAGCAACATGGAACCATGTCCATTGGACAACACAAATCGATCTCGATTAACCCACTCAGGATCAGATGGGTTATGTTTTAAATAATCATTCCATAGCACTTCGGCAATATCTGCCATGCCCATTGGCGCACCCGGGTGTCCACTGTTGGCTTGTTGTACGGCATCCATACTGAGCACTCGAATAGCATTGGCAAGGTCTCTGCGTGAGGCCATGGTCTGTCACTCCTAAAAGGGGGAATTTGATCGAGTCATTGTCTCTCAGACAAGCTTTCCAGTAAACCGATATTCGCTATTCATTAGGTTCTCATAGCCAATAAAACAGAGGCACTTTAACTCTAATCGTTATATTAAAATATCTTGATATATACACGGCTCGTGATATAGTGCACTCATGTTGTTACCAAACCAGTTTAGCGGTGAAACTCGTTCAGCTACTGACACCAGCGCTATTACAGCGCTGTGCAAAGCGGCAGGCGACCCTCTGCGCATGCAAATTTTAAAAGTGCTGCAACAAAATGCCTATGGTGTGCTCGAAATGTGCCAAGTTTTTGATATTCGACAGCCAGCCATGAGCCACCACCTTAAAATTCTCGCCAACGCTGGTTTAGTAGCAACTCGACGAGAAGGGACGACTATTTTTTATCGTCGCAATGAGATGCATCCTGATACTGACCTACAAGGATTACAACATAGTCTCTTCCATACTATTGATGAGGCGGCGCTGGATCCAAATCTACGAAATAGACTGGCTGAGATAAATGGCATCCGCGCGGCAGCATCTGTTGCATTTTTTAATCAAAATGCTGTCCGCTTTGAAGCAAATCAAGACTTAATTGCTGGCTGGTCTGACTATGGCGATAGTGTCCTAAGTTTCTTACCTGATAATGCCGTCGGCAATCAGTCAGCTCTGGAAATTGGTCCAGGTTATGGCCAGTTCTTATCTCGTTTGTCGGCTGGTTTTGAGCGAGTGACTGCGCTAGATAATTCTGAGGAAATGCTGGAGCAGTGTCGAAGTCGCTCTGCTGCTCAAGGCTTAACTAACGTAAGCTTTATGCTCGGGGATACTGATAGGGCCATTAGTAATGGAGTTAAAGCTGACTTTATTTCATTAAATATGGTACTGCATCACAATCCAACACCCGCAGAGATCATCGCTGATTGCGCACAACTCATGAACAAAAATGGTACGTTATTAATCACTGAACTTTGTGCCCATGACCAAGAGTGGGTAAAAGAAGCCTGTGGAGATCTGTGGTTGGGATTTGAACCGGAAGCGCTATCCCAGTGGTGCTTGGCGGCTAATTTAACCGAAGGCAACAGTCAGTACCTCACCCAGCGCAATGGTTTTCGTATTCAATTAAGACAATTTAATTTAGGCGCCAATTAAAAAAGGGAAAACTTATGTCTACTTACAATTTATTCACCTCTGAGTCGGTTTCAGAAGGGCATCCAGATAAAATGGCCGATCAAATCTCTGATGCAGTCCTTGACGCTATCATCAAAGACGATCCCAACTCTAGAGTTGCCGTAGAAACCATGGTAAAAACCGGAATGACCATCATTGCTGGAGAGGTAAGAACTAACACCTATGTTGATTTGGAAGAAGTGGTCCGAAAAACCATTAATGATATCGGCTACGACAATTCAGATGTTGGTTTTGACGGTAATACTTGTGCCGTATTGAATGCCATAGGCAAACAATCCAATGATATTGCTCAAGGCGTTGATGCTGGTGATAACAAAGACATTGGTGCCGGAGACCAAGGCTTAATGTTCGGCTACGCGACTAATGAAACCGCTGTGCTTATGCCTGCTCCCATCTACTACTCCCATCTGTTGGTCAAACGACAAGCAGAAGTTCGTAAGAATGGCACACTTCCATGGCTGCGCCCCGACGCTAAAAGCCAAGTCACGCTTAGATATGACCAGGGCAAGCCAGTCGCTATCGATGCGGTAGTGCTGTCCACTCAGCATTCACCCGATATCGCTTTGGCTGACTTGCAAGAAGCGGTACGCTCTGAAATTATTGCCCCGATCCTGCCAGAAGAGTGGCTGCATGCAGAGACTAAATATCACATCAACCCTACTGGTCAGTTTATTATTGGAGGCCCTGTAGGCGACTGCGGGCTTACTGGTCGTAAAATTATCGTCGATACCTATGGTGGTATGGCCCATCATGGTGGTGGTGCGTTCTCTGGAAAAGATCCCACTAAGGTAGATCGCTCTGCAGCCTACGCTGGCCGGTACGTGGCAAAAAATATTGTCGCAGCAGGTCTTGCGGATCGCTGTGAAATCCAAATTTCCTATGCAATCGGTGTTTCTGAGCCCACGTCGATCAGTATCGACACCTACGGCACGGGAAAACTTTCTGATCATGAGATCTCTAACTTAGTTCGCGAACATTTTGATCTGCGTCCGAGTGGTCTAATGGATATGCTAGACCTGCGTCGGCCAATTTATCAAGCTACCGCAGCCTACGGCCATTTCGGCCGAGAGGAAGAAAATTTTACATGGGAAAATACAGACAAAGTGGCGTTGCTTAAGAAAGCGCTGTAACAACAAACAAACCGTTTTCTAGCGTTAATATTAAAAAATAAGGAATTAATCATGACTGCAGTTGTACAAAACGTTGATAGTAGTAAAGGATTCGATGACTATAAAGTTGCCGATATGTCGCTCGCCGATTGGGGTAAAAAAGAAATCTCCATTGCCGAATCTGAAATGCCCGCATTGATGGCTTTGCGTGAAAAATACCGCGTCGAGCAGCCGTTGGCTGACGCTCGAATACTCGGCTGTATTCACATGACTATTCAAACCGCCGTGCTCATCGAAACTCTAGAGGAACTAGGCGCAGAAGTGCGCTGGACGTCTTGTAATATTTTTTCTACTCAAGACCATGCCGCAGCTGCGGTTGCAGCTAATGGCACCCCCGTTTTCGCCTGGAAAGGTGAGACCGAAGAAGAGTACGAGTGGTGTCTAGAGCAACAAGTATTAAAAGATGGACAGCCCTGGAATGCCAATATGATTCTAGATGATGGTGGCGATTTAACCTCGCTGCTACATGAAAAATACCCTCAGGTGCTTGATGCTATTCACGGCGTTACCGAAGAGACGACTACCGGTGTACACCGTCTTTACGAGATGCTTAAAGCAGGCGAGCTAAAGGTTCCAGCCATCAATGTTAATGATTCTGTGACAAAGTCAAAGTGTGACAATAAATATGGTTGTCGTCACAGCTTAAATGATGCGATTAAACGCGCCACTGACCACCTACTGTCTGGAAAAAAAGCGGTTGTGGTTGGTTATGGTGACGTAGGTAAGGGATCAGCCCAATCATTGCGTCAAGAAGGAATGATTGTGAAGGTTACTGAAGTCGATCCAATCTGTGCTATGCAGGCCTGTCTTGACGGTTTTGAAATCGTATCGACCTATAAAGACGGCGATTCAAGCAAAGGGGTCAATAGCGTATTACTCGCTAATACTGACATGCTAGTGACCAGCACTGGTAATTATAACGTCTGCGATTCTAATGTCTTAAGCGCGCTTAAGAGTGGTTGTGTTGTCTGTAATATTGGCCATTTTGACAATGAAATTGATACTGCTTTCATGCGTGATAATTGGGAATGGGATGAAATTAAGCCTCAGGTACACAAGGTCTACCGTGATCGTGATAGCAACGACCACTTATTACTGCTAGCTGAAGGTCGTCTGGTCAATCTAGGTAATGCAACGGGCCACCCAAGTCGAATTATGGATGGTTCTTTTGCCAATCAAGTACTGGCTCAAATTGATCTATATAAGCAACAGTTTGCCGCTCAGGACGACGCCACAAAAGCTAAAATGCTCCGCGTTGAAGTTTTGCCAAAGCACCTTGATGAAGAAGTTGCGCGTCATATGGTTGCTGGATTCGGAGGCGTTTTAACCCAGTTGACCCAAGAGCAAGCAGACTATATTAATGTTCCTGTGGAAGGACCGTTCAAAGGCGATAGCTACAAGTACTAAAACCCTAAACTTAGTATCTTCAAAGCCTCTGGCGTGCATCGTCAGGGGCTTTAAAAAGGAAAAATTTTCATGACGCACACTCCTCACCTCAGCTTTGAATTCTTTGCCGCAAAAACGCAGCAAGGAGCTGAAAATCTGAATGTGACCGCCAGCCAGTTAAATAGATTTAACCCCGAATTGTTTTCAGTGACCTATGGTGCAGGTGGGTCCACCCGCGATACCACCAAAGACTTAGTCCTTAATCTTCAAAATCAAGGCTATCAGACTGCTCCTCACCTCTCTATTGGGGGAGACTGTAAGTCAGACGTGCTTGACCTTATTGATTCATACCAGAAGGCCGGAATAAAAAATTTAGTCGCTCTTCGTGGTGATCTTCCTTCCGGTGTTGACGCTACTAAGAAGTTGGTTCATGCCAATGAGCTAGTTTCTCTCATCAGGGAACATAGCGGAGATCATTTCAGCATTAATGTTGGTGCTTATCCTGAAATTCACCCTGAATCTGAAAGCTATAGCAATGATATATATTGGTTAGGCGAGAAATTTAGGGCCGGTGCTGATCGTGCGATTACTCAATATTTTTACAATCCAGATGCTTATTTTACGTTTATCGAGTCTTGTGCCAAAACTGGAATAGACAAGCCTATTATCCCTGGCATCATGCCCCTGACTAATTATGAGAATCTAGTACGTTTTTCTGATAACTGTGGCGCAGAAATACCTCGATGGCTGCGCTGGCAACTTAAAGAGCGCAGCCATAACAGCGCTGATCTCATTAGTTACGGCATTGAAATGGTTAGTGAGCTTTGCGAGAAATTATTAGCCGGCGGCGCACCAGGCTTTCATTTTTATACGATGAATAAATGGCAGATTTCTGATCAAATTTGCCGTAACCTTGGCTTTTCAGCTAAGGATTAAAGAAACATGCGGATTCCGCGAATTTATACTCCCAATGCTTTATCCAGTGACACTCTTGTCGATTTAGATGAAAGTTCATCGCGCCACCTAGCGTCTGTATTGCGTATGCCCGCTGGACGGCAAGTTATATTATTTAATGGGCAGGGTGGTGAGTACTCGGGCGAATTGGTTAATGTGAAAAAGAACCGCGTATCCGTATCGATCTCGACGTTTATCGCCTGCGATAGAGAATCTCCGTTAAAGATTCATTTAGCAATCGGTGTCTCCCGTGGAGACAGGATGGATTGGGTTATTCAAAAAGCTACCGAACTCGGCGTCACGGCCATTACACCCCTATTCACGGAGCGAACGGAAGTTAAACTGAATGCTGAACGGCTTAAGAAGAAAACTCGCCACTGGCAACATGTCGCTATTAGCGCATGTGAGCAATGCCAAAGAACTCTAGTACCCATCGTTAATCCAGCTATGCCACTTGAACAATGGGTCGTTGCTGATAATCATAGTCTTAAGCTAGTGCTCCATCACCGTACCGAAAGAAACTTAGGTGAGTTTTGCAACACTAACTCTTTGGTCTCTTTGTTAGTCGGTCCCGAGGGTGGATTAAGTGATAGTGAGATTGATTTATCGTTAAATAGTGGTTTTGAGCCATTGACACTCGGCCCTAGAGTTTTACGAACCGAGACCGCCCCCTTGGCAGCAATTAGTATTCTGCAGTCACTCTGGGGCGATATGGGATAGGTAAAGTGATGACTATATTACAGAGGTTATCCGCTTGGACAGGTCAACCTCCAATGCATCCTAGTATTTTTGTCTTCTTGCTATTTAGTTGGCACGCTCAAGGCGCAGTATTTGGCGACGGAGATCACAGCAATGGTGTTGAAGATCAGCGGCAACAGGTGACGGCAGAGCACCTTAAGCCGATCGGAACTATCTTTTGTGACGGCAGCCTCAGAGGCACAGCAATACATGTGTCCACCCCTTTAGATAAAACCTTAACGTCCGGATCAATTATCGCAACAGCGGCGCATGTTTTGTATGATCAAAAGACCGCTGAACCTTTCAAAAAATGCGTTTATCGGCCACAGAATAAACGTCTTACAACGGTCGGTTTTGGCAACATGTCGTCTCACCAATTTGAGCCTAAATCAGCGGACAAACTGCAGCAGGCGGAAAATGATATTGTTTTTATTAGACTTAAAAAGAGATTAATACAGCCGACTTTAACCTTTAGTGTTGTTAATGTCATAGGCCGTGAATTGCTGCTAATAGGTTACAACAGCAACGAGAACAACATTAGCCAAAGTGAGGGTTGCTATCAATTTCGCTCGGAGAATTTTGCCAGTGAAAAACTTCTACTACATGACTGCGATGCCAATAATGGTGCCTCAGGCGGAGCCGTTTTAGACGCTCTTACCGGGGAACTAGTGGGTGTTCATGGGGGGACGTTATTGGTTGATGATGCACAGTCACGTCGTCGTAGCATACTAAGGGGGTCGAAAGCCGATCCAGAAACGTTAATCAATCAAGCACGAAAAATAGATCAAAAGATGATTGAGACTCTCAATCAGTTTTCTGCATATCCTGCCAAGAATTTTCACGATTAAATTGAACGTCGCGCTCAAACCCTGGAATGGACATGCCTGTCTCTGATATATGGAGCCCGGCCTCATCAATTAGAGGTTCTCCAAAACGATAAATAACGTTCAGTGCTGCTGCATCTGCTTGAGCCGCATATTTAGTAGCTTCGGAGCGAGTGGTTTCTCTCTTTTTAAGGTAGGCAGCAAAACCACTACTATACCTATTGGCAAGCATAGCGCTGGCTTTATCTGCCGACAAAACTACCGCTGTAGCATTGTTACCCCCAAATCCTTTTGAGTTAATAAAGGCAACCTCCATTGATTTGGAGCTCACATCAAGGTCAGTCAACGGGAAATCAAGGCCATCTTGAAATACATCTGAGGCGACGGTAGAAATGGTTTTAATACCAGGAATCAAACCATGTTTAAACGTTCCCAAGGCAGCGATCAACTGGTCCCCACTGGCAGCACTAAGACTGTGTCCAACATACGCTTTTATGGCGGTAACAGGCCAATCTTCTATTCCAAAGGTTTGAGAAACTCGGCTGATTAATTCTGACTCGGTTACTCTATTAGCTGGCGTACTAGACCCATGGGCGTGGACAAAACTGCGCTTTTGAACGCCTTCTTTACCTACGATGTTAACGGCAGCAGCAACCGCTTTAGCAAAGGAAATGTAGTTTCCAACGCCAGGTGCAGAAATTGATTTTTTAACGCCATCAGCATTAATGAATACTTCCGGTACAGCCCCATGAACATCCGCTCCTAGCTCTAGAGCTAAACGATCATCCATCAAAACAATGTACTGGGTACCTTCTGACAGCGTGAAGCCACAGTTCTCCCCAAAGGGTCTGCTGGCTTTACGCCAATTAGGAACATCAGAGTTGTCTAGTTTACAAAGATTTTCATCGCTGGCAAGAGCGCTCATATTTGAAAATCCTTCCGAACATTCCGGCGTGACCGGCGCTTCCGCGTTACCCACGATGGCTACTCGGCGACGGCCGCTACGGATGTCCCTCACTGCAGCTTGCAGCACATAGAGAAAACTAGCGCAGGCTCCAGTAATAGCCTCCGTATGCCCAACACTACCTAAAATATAGGCATTGATGAAATCAGCAGGCATAGTATTGAGCCCTAATGCTAACTGCTTGGCCGTGGTTCTGTCGCCTCTTAATCGAGCCTGCAGAAGCCCACCATTGCCTTCTTCAGTTACCTGACCAAAAACACTCGATGAATAGACGCCAACCTGATCAGGATTTACCTTTGCGGATACTACCTCCCAGGGAATCCCCATGGAATGTATGGCGTCACTCGCACCCAGCAAAGTCATCTGCAATCCACGAGGGTGGAATCTAGCATTATAATGGTCTGCTGGATTAAACCCTGTCGGCAATTGTCCCGCAGCTTTTGCGGCCAATTCATAATTAGAAGTCACCAAATATTCGCTAGCAGAAGATGTCCTGACCTCGACCAAACCATCTTTAGCATCACTGACGACCCAGTCCGCGGGTAGCACTTTAGGCAGGTCTCGCTTAAGCATTGTAAAATGCGGGGGCTGGGCACCATCAAAATCAATCTTTTTATTTCCGGGTATCTGAGACGGATCAAAATGCTCAATCTTACGAACTAAGGTTCCCTCAATCACCGCTGTTCTATATTGCTCAACAACCTTAGACAGACTCAGACCTCTATTATCGGCATCACTAAACTCTTCGCCCTCGGCTTTCACAAAACCCATCAAGCAAGCCAGGCTAGCAATCGTCTTATTTTGCTCATCCACAGGCAATGATTCCAGCACCATACGTCGGAAGGCCTGATGAGAGGAGCTGCGTCCAGCGGCATTAAATCCACCAAATCCAACGATAAGGGGTAGAGCTTCAGACATAAGGGCTTCCTTCGTTATATGATCATATTTAGTCATACAGTGTAAAATAGCATAAAACACAATTCTTTAGTATTTACGCCATTTAATAGTGCAATTTAGCCATATTATGGTAAATTTACCTTATTATGGCGTTTAATCTTACTCTAATGCTTTGCGATAACATGCTTGTTTCGAGCAGCACCTTAGCGGCCGAAATATTTTATTTTGCGGAAGCTATGGCTCGGGCCAATAAAAACCCAATGCCCGAAGTTGAAATTCGTAGAGTTAGCCCAGACGGGTTACCGGTGCGCACGTCCGCAGACTTTGAATTGACGCCGACTCATTCCATCAATGAAGACTTTAGTAGCGACTTAGTACACATTCCCGCACTGTGGCGAAACCCACGCCCTGCTGTCAAAAAGCATCAAGCGTACATTCCATGGCTTCAACAGCAACATCATCGTAACTGCGCCATCACCGCCGTTGGTACTGGTGTTTGTTTTTTAGCTGAGGCAGGACTTTTAGACGGAAAACCAGCAACGACACATTGGCATTATTTCGATCAATTACAAAAACATTACCCAGCAGTGCACTTAGATCGTCAACACTTTACGACACAGGCAGGCAACATCTATTGTGCGGCCAGCATAAATGCGATGGCTGAATTAATCATGTATCAAGTAGAGCGGTATTTTGGTCGGATTATCGCGCATCAGGCGCAACGTAATTTTTTCCATGAAATTCGCAATATTACCAGTCCCGTTGGCTTTAGCGATCATCACGACCGCGCGCACCACGATGAATCAATTGCTCAATCCCAAATATGGATCCAAGATCATTTAAGCAAATCACTCTCTATACCAGATTTAGCTGCACAATTTGGTATGTCTACGCGCACATTCAATCGACGCTTCATAGCCGCGACGGGTAGCACCCCTAATAGCTATCTAACCGAGACTCGCATGGCTTTTGCCTGTGACTTACTTAAGAATACTGACTTACCCATTGTAGACGTAGCCAGTTATAGTGGTTACCCAGAACCAAGCTGGTTCTCTTCACGCTTCAGTCAATGGTCGGGGAATAGCCCCAGCGCGTACCGCAAAACAGTTCGCGCCAAACTATTTAATTAAAGCTTCATTAACTTAGAAGTCGGACTCGCATCACACCCTCGACATCGCAAATATTTTGGTGCACCTCAGCGCTGATCTCACCCTCGAGATCAACGATATTGTAAGCAATCTCCCCACGGCTTTTATTTACCATATCAACCACATTAAGTTCTGCATCGGCTAATATTGACAGGACACTACCTAAAACTTTAGGTACATTGTTGTTGCTAAATGTTATTCGAGTTCCACCATTGCGACCCATTTTGGTCGGCGGATAATTGACAGAATTATGGATATTGCCATTTTCGAGGAAATCCATCAGCTGGTTGGCAGCCATAACTGCGCAATTTTCTTCCGCTTCTTCTGTACTTGCTCCAATGTGAGGCATCAGCAGCACATCTTCACGCCCAAGTAATGCGGGCGCCGGAAAATCACTAATATAGCCGGCAATAACCCCTTTATCTAAGGCTACTACCATATCCTCAGTACACACAATTTCTTCTCGGGCAAAATTAAGAATCTTAGCCGTGCTTTTCATCCCCGATAAGGCCTGAGCGTTAATGAGATGTTTGGTGGCTGGAATCGCTGGTACATGCAAGGTCAGAAAATCTGCCTCTGCTAGCAACGCCTCTATGCTATCCATGCGTTTAACCCGGCTAGACAACTGCCAGGCCGCCTCTACCGAAATAGCAGGGTCATAGCCGATAACATCCATGCCGAGATCCAAAGCCAAATTAGCGATAATGGAACCGATGGCGCCAAGACCAACCACGCCTAGAGTTTTACCCTCAATCTCTGTGCCCGCAAACCGTTTTTTCTCTTTTTCCAGTAACTTTCCCATCTCAGCAGGATCATTCATATGGCCAAGCTCTTGGACATAGCTCATGCCACCAAAGATGTCGCGAGAGCCCAATAGTAACCCAGCGACGATTAATTCTTTTACCGCATTGGCATTGGCTCCAGGCGTATTAAAGACAACAATACCTTGTTTGGTGTAATCTGCCACTGGAATGTTATTGACGCCTGCACCGGCGCGGGCTACTGCCAGTAAACTCTCTGGAACGGGCTCAGCATGCAGTTTTTGACTACGCAAGATGAACCCCTCTGGAGCAGAACAGTCATCACTGACGGTATAACTATCAGCAGCGAATCGATCCAATCCTTTGGAGGAGATAGCGTTATAGGTGCGTATGTTATGCATGATCTAGTCTCAGTAATAAAATCTATTGAAGGTAATTGTTTTGTCTTTTAACTATTTGCTAACTTGGCCGTAGGCCCAGTCAATCCATGGCATCAATGCTTCCAAATCAGATTGTTCAACCGTGGCACCGCACCAAACTCGCAACCCAGCTGGCGCATCGCGATAGGCTCCAATATCAAAAGCGACCGCCTCCGAATCAAGTAACTTAACGATCTTCTTTACTTGCTCCGGCTCTAAATCTAAGGTCAAGCAAACGCTAGTATTAGAAATTTGATCCGATTTTTGAGCCAGAAAGTGAATCCAAGACCTCTGGGCGACAAAGGATTTAATCACTTCAAGATTAGCTTCGGACTTAGCAATCGCTGCGTCTAGCCCACCTATCGAACCAACCCAATCTAAAGCATCAAGGTAATCAGCAACACAAAGCATAGACGGCGTGTTGATGGTTTCCCCACGGAAAATACCCTCTATTAACTTACCGCCCTTAGTCATACGAAAAATCTTAGGCATCGGCCAGTTGGGCGTGTAAGACTCTAACCTTTCCACTGCTCTCGGGCTCAAAATCAACATACCGTGTGCGCCCTCACCACCAAGTACTTTCTGCCAGCTGTAAGTTACAACATCAAGTTTTTCCCACGGTAATTGCATAGCAAAAACGGCCGAAGTCGCATCACAAATAGTGAGACCATTGCGCTCATCACTGATCCAGTCCGCGTCAGGTACCTTGACACCAGACGTTGTTCCATTCCAAGTAAACACAATATCGTGATCTGGATTAGTCTTTGTTAGATCCGGTAGCAAACCGTAGTCAGCAAGATGAGTACTAACATCGCTAAGCTTTAATTGCTTCACAACATCAGTCAGCCAGCCACTACCAAAAGATTCCCAAGCACATACATCGACCGGGCGTACTCCTAGCACCGACCACATGACCATTTCCACAGCGCCTGTATCTGAAGCGGGAACCACACCAACGCGATAGCCTTCAGGCAGCTTTAAGAGCTTAGCGGTATCAGAACAAGCACGCCCCAGCGCGAGCTTCCCGATCGATGAGCGATGGGAGCGACCAAGCGTCATCATGTCAAGATTACTCACATCGTAGCCAGGTCTCTTTGCACAAGGGCCAGAAGAGAAATTCGGATTAGCCGGTTTCAAACTTGGTTTCACAGTAGTGCTCATAATTGTTATCAGTTTAAAGTGTATCCAGAAAGGGCGCTCATTTTACTGTTTGGGTCACATTAAAGAAAGTTGTTTCACGCTATAGACGCATAGCCTAAAGTTATAGTGCTCACATAGTCCTAAATCACAGACAAAAAAATACGCGGTTATCTCCGCGTATTCATCAGTGTTTTGTAAAAGCCGCTAGACTAAAGAGCTGCCTTGCGCTCTTTTTCAATCAAAAATGTTGCAACTTCTAACATGCCATTAAAATTTTTGCTCATCCGTGTGGTCACCCTATATTTGCCATTCACAACCATCTCTGGAGTGCCCTGAGTCCTATAGCCGATGGCTCTAGCCTTGGCCTGGCCTATCATACTATTTACGCCAAAAGAGTTATAAACCTTAGTAAATTTAGCCTCGTCTACACCTTGCTGACCGAAGAACTTAACCAGATCTTGCTCTGACCGAATCGGTTGCCTATTAACATGAATTGCTTCAAATAGAGGCACATGCGTCTTATCTAAAACCTTTAATAATTTTGCCGTGTAGTAGGCTCTTGCATAAGGCTCCAAGGCAGACTGCCAAATAGCCGGGGTACGCTGGAAATCAACATCATCAGCCAATTTTTCTGTCCAAGGGTGAATTGTCTTTTCAAAATTAAAGCAATGTATGCAGCCGTAATGGAACACTTCATTGACTTCAATTTTACTTGGATTTGCTGTTCTTATGGCCTGAGGTAAAACCTCATAGTCGATACCGGCTTGGTACTGCTCAGTCTGTGCCTGGCACATAGCCATCGGAGCTACTAAGGCAATAAACATGAGTCGTTTAATCCACTTTGACATTTCCATCTCCTACTTTTACCAGCCCACAAATGACATAGACTATTATTAATTTAGGCCTGCAATGTAGTTGGCCACGGCTTTAATTTCTTTATCACTTAAATTAGCAGCAACACCTCGCATAATGAGCGCATTCGTCCCGCTAGTTCTCTCCCCACGCCGATAACCCAGGAGCTGTTTTTCTATGTATCCAGCGTACTGACCACCAAGCGCTGGATAACCAGCTGGATTGTTGCCACTACCCGAAGGTGAGTGACACCCAATACAGGCTGCGACACCGGTTTTCATATTACCGGCGCGATAGATATTTTCACCATAAGCAAGAGCTTCCTTGGGGCCACTAACTCCTATCAAGTCAATATTTGAAGCCTCTGAAATCACCCTAGTTTGGCTGTCATAATAAGCGGCCATGTCCTGTAGATCTTGGTCTGAGGAAAAACTTAAGGTGCCGGTCATTTCAAGAATAACCCGCTCCCCTGACTTAATATTACGTAGCTGCTCAGTCATATATTTTTCGCCCAAGCCAGCCAGCTTTGGAAAGGACGGCACCATACTATTACCGTCTGTTCCGTGACATCCAGCACATACAGCAACCTTAGCCTTTCCTGCTTCTGGGTCGCCTGACGCAAACGCCTGAGTTGCCACCAAACTCGCTAGAATACAGAGGATACTTAAAAAAGATTTTTTCATGGTTAATACGGTTCTCGCAATACGTTAGAATAAGCCCCTAGGCGTTATCGTGGCCTTCGAGCATTAGCCTTATTGAGTAAGGCGGTGCATTATATACCAATAAATTCAGTTTTTAAGCCAGTAGTGTCGATTTTCCTATGCATACACAAACAATTAAATTTCAATCAGCCGAATTCACTACGAGTGCCCCCTCACTAAAACAGTGCCCTGAGGATACGGGTTGTGAGGTAGCCTTTGCGGGAAGGTCTAATGCGGGTAAATCAAGTGCCATTAACACGCTCACCAAAAATAAGAGTTTAGCGCGGACCAGTAAGACGCCAGGCAGAACTCAGCTAATAAATTTTTTCCAGCTTAGCCCAGGAAAAAGATTAGTGGATTTACCAGGTTATGGCTACGCAAAAGTCCCCAAGGCCATGAAGGTAGAATGGGATAAGCACCTAGCCGAATACCTTCGTTTACGTAAAAGTTTAGGCGGCTTAATTCTACTCATGGATATCCGTCACCCCCTACAAGACTACGACCAGCAGATGCTGAACTGGGCAGCAGAAGCGGGCTTGCCAGTACATATTCTGCTGACAAAGTCTGACAAACTAAAGCGTGGTCCAGCACAAAGCACCCTGCTAAAAGTAGATAAATTGCTCCGGGAAATGGATCCCCAGGCGACTTTATTTACAGCGCAAATATTTTCCGCTTTAAAGAAACAGGGCTTGGCGGAACTTGAGGAACAGCTGAGTCATTGGCTGAGCGCAGGCTTTAGTGTTGCTGAAATATCAGAGGTGAATGACGAAATCTCTTAAGCAAAAAAAACCTAATCCAGAAACTGGATTAGGTTTTTCTCTACTACTTGGGAGTCTTACTTTTACTTCTTTATCTCGGGGGAGATTATGTGCAATCATCACTTGCCTACTCTTTGACACGGTTTAAACAAGAAGTTCCATTTATTTTGCAAATTTAGTGTTTTTAATTTCCATAGCTATTGTTAATACCTATAAATTAACAGCTATTCTTGAATTAGAGAGGGGTAAATATGCTCGGTAGCTGCCTATGTGGCCAGATAAAATACGAAGTTGCTTGTTTTAATCCTGAAATCTCTAATTGCCACTGTGCTATGTGCCGAAAATTTCATGGTGCGGCGTTCGCAACTTACGGTAAAGTGCAAAGCCAAGATTTTAGATGGCTTCAGGGTCAGGCTCTAATACTCATTTATCAATCATCAGTTACAGCCGAACGGGGCTTCTGTAGATGCTGTGGATCAAGTCTTTACTATAAATCCCTAGGGCAAGATGATCAAATCTCTATCGCTATTGGCACCCTAGATGAAGAGCCGTCTCGGTCGGTAGACAACAGTATTTTTTGTTCATCAATGCCACTCTGGTCAATTTGCAACAAGGATATTCCTGAGTATCCAGAGTGGCGAAACCCTGCTTAGTGAGCTTCATCCCAATTATCGCCAACGCCTACATCAACCACTAACGGTACTTTCAGGCTAGTCGCTAGTTCCATTCGCTGAGCAAGCCCAGCCGAGACTATTTCCAACTCTTGCTCTGGCACTTCGAGAACCAATTCATCATGCACTTGCATAATCATGACACTCTCCAAATCACTGTTTTGCAGCCAATCATCTACGGAGATCATAGCCAGCTTAATAATATCTGCCGCTGTTCCCTGCATCGGCGCATTAATCGCTGTACGCTCAGCAGCTTGACGACGCATACCATTGGAAGAGCTAATTTCTGGCAAGTAAAGTCTGCGTCCAAAATAGGTTTCGACATAACCGAACTCGGCCGCGCTGTGCCGAATATTGTTCATATAATGTTGTACGCCGGGGTAACGCTGGAAATAGAGCTCAATATAATCGGCTGCTTGCTTACGGCCGATATTCAATTGCCGTGCCAACCCAAAAGCCGACATACCATAAATCAGCCCAAAGTTAATCGCCTTGGCACTACGTCGTTGATCTACTGTTACCGACTCAGTGCCAGTGCCAAAAACCTCGGCAGCCGTTGATCGGTGGATATCTTGTCCGGCGGCAAAAGCCCCTAAAAGGCTTGGGTCCTCAGACAAATGAGCCATAATTCGCAACTCAATCTGAGAGTAATCTGCAGCGACTATCTTGCATCCAGGCGCAGCAATAAATGCTTGTCGTACCCGGCGGCCCTCGGCGGTCCGCACGGGGATATTTTGTAAATTAGGATCTGACGAAGAGAGTCGACCTGTGGCTGTGCCCGCCTGATGGTAAGAGGTATGTATCCGCTTCGTCGACGGATTAATCATGGTTGGCAGCTTATCGGTATAGGTCGACTTGAGCTTTGCCAGTCCACGATGCTCCAATAACACCTTAGGTAGAGGATAATCGAGAGCTAGCTCCTGAAGTACCTCTTCTTTGGTTGAAGGCGCCCCCTTGGCGGTTTTCTTCAACACCGGAAGCTCTAACTTGGTAAACAAAATCTCACCAAGCTGCTTTGGTGAAGCTAAGTTAAATTCTTGCTCAGCCAATACCCATGCCTGGCGCTCTAGCTCAGCAATGCGCTCAGCAAGTTCTTGGCTCTGATGGAACAGTAGTGTGTCATCTACCAGTGCGCCAGTACGCTCGATTCGTGATAAGACAGGGATTAGTGGCAACTCAATATCTGTAAATACGCTTGCCAACGTCGCCTCAGCGGAAACCTTAGGCCACAGCGCTTGGTGCAACCGCAAAGTAATGTCAGCATCTTCAGCAGCATAGGGCCCAGCTTCTTCTAGAGCAACTTGATTAAATGTCAGCTGGCCGGCTCCTTTGCCCGCAATGTCAGTGAATTTAATAGTCTGCTCACCAAGATATTTGTCCGCTAAGCTATCCATATCATGCCGTGTCGCCACCGAGTCTAAAACATAAGATTCAAGCATGGTGTCAAATTCAATCCCTTTTAGCGCAACACCATGCTGTGCAAAAATACTCATATCATATTTTAAATTCTGCCCCACTTTTTTAATATTGGGATTTTCTAATAATGGCTTTAAATGTGCCATTACACTGTCACGTGATAATTGCTCAGGGACGCCTAGATAGTCATGCCCAAATGGAATATAGGCAGCTTTGCCAGCATCAACGGCGATGGAAATACCCACTAAATCAGCGACCATATAGTTCAAACTAGTTGTTTCTGTATCCACTGCTATCAAGTCTACGGCTTTTATTTTTTCTATCCAAGCGGACAACTGATCATCTGTTAATACCGTCTCATACTCTTTGACGACATCAACTGGGTCAATCTCAACTTCTGGCAATGCCAGTTTGTTTTGAGATGAACTGTCGGGTCCTATGCTTTTAGGGCTATGACTGTTGGCCGCCTCTGCAACCCAAGCCTTAAATTCCATATTCACAAATAGCGTGGCGAGTAGTTGCTCATCGGGGGGGCTATTATGGAGCTCGCTAAGGTCTTGGGGCATCTCAACATCGGTTTTAATTGTTGCCAACTGATAAGACAAATAAGCTAGGTCTTTATGCTCTTCTAACTTAGGCGCCATCTTTTTGGCCCCCCGAAACTCCAACCCGGACACCTCGTCCAATCGAGAGTAAATAGCGTCAAGCCCGCCAATTCCTTGTAGCAAGCCAAGGGCTGTCTTTTCACCAACCCCAGGTACCCCCGGAATATTGTCAGATTTATCACCCAGCAAGGCTAAATAATCAATGATTAGTTCTGGGGGAATGCCAAACTTTTCAATCACCCCCTGTCTATCCAGAAAAGTGTTAGTCATTGTGTTTACTAGGGTAATGTACTCATTAACCAATTGAGCGATATCTTTGTCTCCTGTGGAGACAACCACGGGTTGTTTAGCGAGCGTTGCCTGGGCAGCTAGGGTGCCAATGACATCGTCAGCTTCAACGCCATTGATAATTAGCATAGGTAAGCCCATGGCCTGAATGATTTGATGAATAGGCTCAATTTGCAGCCTAAGGTCATCCGGCATCGGTGGGCGATTCGCTTTATACTCGCTATACATGTCATCGCGAAACGTTTTGCCTTTGGCGTCAAAGACCACCACTAATGTGCTCTGAGGATAATCTTTTTGTAGACGACGCATCATGTTAATGACGCCCTTCACCGCACCCGTGGGCTTGCCTTTACTGTTAGTCAGCGGAGGCAACGCATGATAGGCCCGGTACAGATAAGAGGATCCATCAACTAGGACCAGTGGAATGTGATCAGTCATAATTTTACTACTTTTTAAACGCTATAGAGTTCAATATAGAATACAGTATTTAGCCGAAACAGGCTCTAAATTGCGCGACTAATCTCTGCATGAATTGCTCATAACCTTTATCTATAAGCGATTGACTCATTCCTCGAGGATCAATATTTATAATGGGTAGATTAAGTGACTGGGCGATTCCTTGTGCATCTTTATGGCCATATTGTGGTTCCACAAAAACACACTGAACACCGCTTTGTAACGCATTCTTGCGAAGAAGATATTGGCTTCTAGCGCCTTTTTGTCCGCCACTTGCATCCCTAATCGAGAGCCCTGAGGACAGCCCAAATCCACGGGAAAAATGGCTAAAGGCATCGTGATGGGTCAAATAGCGGCTTTTAGCATAGGGCGAAAGAATGCTACGCAGCCTCAATATTTCTGTTTCAGCAATGATGTTTTGACGCTTCGCTCCAAGTCTATCTTGGATTGCATGAGCAATAAGGTTGCCATTTTGAGGATCAAGCCACACGTGGGGATCGCGTTGATGGGCGTGATTAAGCAGGTGAGGCTCTAGATTAAACCTTAGAGAGGGTAGATCTAGGACTCTAATAATGCGGTTTTTGGGTAAAACCGAAACCGCTTTGGCCATGCGGGGCTCAACATCATTGCCGAGTAAAATCACTAATTGAGCTTTTTGAATTTCCCCCAAGGATGAGATCGAAAGCGTTAGGTCATGAGCTGATTGGCTAGCAGACTGCAAAAACTCCACCCTTACGTTATCGCCGAGCGCCGCCCTAGCGATAATGGCTAACGGTTTATTAGTGGTTACCACTAAAGGGTAAGTTGCACCCACACTCTGAGTATATTTAGGGCTTTCATTACTACTCCAAGCGTTATTTAGAATCAAAAAGAGCATTAAAAAGCTAAAAATGTTATAATGTATCTTTTTCACACTCACACCCACAAAAGAGAAATGCTTTATTTATATGTTATATTATAACATAACATAATTAAAAAGGTGGCTTATGCTGACTAATTCTCGTTTAGTGCACCAACCTCATGATCACGGACGCTGTATCAATGCCGCGTTGTCTCGAGCCAACAACCTCTGCCTAGAGAAAGGCGTGCGGTTAACGCCCACTCGCGAATCCGTATTGCGCCTACTGTGGCAAAGTCATCAGCCACTGGGCGCCTATCAGGTCCAGGATCAGCTATCCAAGCTTACCGGAAAATCAATCGCTCCCCCGACAGTTTATCGTGCTATCGAGTTCCTCTCTGATCTCGGTTTGGTTCATCGGCTGGCATCTTTAAATGCTTATATCGGTTGCCCTTTCCCCAACAGTGAGCACAGTAATCTGTTTATGATCTGTAATGGCTGCGGAAGTGCCGCCGAGGTCGCCCATGGTGCTCTAAATGATGTGTTGCAAAATGCTAGCGAAAAAGCCGAATTTAAGCTCGAATCCCAGAATATCGAGCTTTTTGGTCTCTGCCCTCAATGCTCCCAAGACACAAACCAAGATACGGCGCACCTAATATATGACTAAATTACTAGTAGAACTAGACAGAATTAATAAGGGATTTGCCAGCAAGCTGGTGCTAGAGGACGTCAGCATAAATCTTAATCAAGGCGAGATAACCACCTTAATCGGTCCCAACGGGGCGGGTAAATCAACCCTAGTGAGGATTGTTCTGGGATTGCTAAAGCCAGACTCAGGAGATATCACTCGGACGCCTGACCTTAAAGTTGGATACATGCCACAAAAACTGGCCATTGATCCAACTCTACCGATTTCAACATGCCGGTTTCTACAGTTGGCCAACACATCTCATCAGACATGCCATGAAGCTCTGCAATCAGTAGGCATTGGACACTTAGCCGCTACGCCCATTCAAGAGCTTTCAGGAGGGGAGGTACAACGCGCCTTACTAGCAAGAGCTGTGTTACGAAAACCAAATCTATTGGTCCTAGATGAGCCAGTGCAGGGCGTTGATGTGAATGGTCAAAATGCCCTCTATCGAATGATAAGCGACTTGGCCAAGACGCTTAACTGCGGTGTGTTAATGGTCTCCCATGATCTACATCTAGTTATGTCTTCCACCGATCAGGTGATTTGTTTAAATCGGCATATTTGCTGCCAAGGCCACCCGGAGCACGTTACCCAAGATCCCGCTTATATTGATATTTTTGGCCAAACCACGGCGCCTTATTCACACCATCACGACCATGATCATAGCTTACATGGTGACGTTCTAGATGGTGGGCATGGGGAGCATTGTGACCATGGCTGATTTCTTGATCTATGCTTTATTGGCAGGCCTTGGTGTTGCTCTTGTAGCAGGGCCCTTAGGTTGCTTTGTAGTTTGGCGGCGTATGGCATACTTTGGCGATACTCTAGCTCACAGCGCCCTGCTTGGCGTTTCGCTTGGCGTCATGCTCGATATTAATCTCAGTATCACCGTCACGGCGGTGCCATTATTGATGGCGCTCGGGCTTGTTTACTTAGAGCAACGCGGATTTTTGGCCTTAGATACCGTGCTCGGCATTTTATCTCACTCTGCCCTAGCAGCCGGTCTAGTCATCATCTCTCTGTTGCCTGATGTGCGAGTTGACTTGATGTCTCTGCTATTTGGCGACTTACTGGCCGTCACTAAAAATGATCTTTGGGTTATTTATGGATTATCCGCGGTGGTATTAGGCCTGTTGGCATTGCTATGGCAGCAGCTTATTAACATCACCGTCGACCCTGAGTTAGCTGCGGTGGAAGGGACAAACGTCGCCCTAGTGCGGACGGCTTTAATGCTAATCACTGCGTTAGTCATAGCGCTGGCTATGAAAGTAGTGGGCGTTCTATTGATCACTGCTCTGTTAATTATTCCTGCCGCGACGGCCCGACGACTAACTAGAACCCCAGAGCAGATGGCGGTGATGGCCAGCATTATTGCTATGCTGACGGTGATTTTGGGGCTCGCTATATCTTGGTATAGTGACGCTCCGGCGGGGCCTTCAGTAGTTATCTGCGCGGCATTCCTATTTAGCCTGTCGCTTTGCCACCGTCAGAGAACTTAAAATCAAAAAGTGCCGTAGATCGAACGCCAAGTCTTGCGAAGCATAATCGCACTATGAGGCGATTTAAAAAAGCCATGATAGTGTCCA
The DNA here is from genome assembly GCA_018654575.1 of Porticoccaceae bacterium. Classification (GTDB taxonomy): domain Bacteria; phylum Pseudomonadota; class Gammaproteobacteria; order Pseudomonadales; family Porticoccaceae; genus HTCC2207. The sequence goes on along the minus strand of JABILI010000097.1, from coordinate 156,263 downwards.
TTGGGGTTAACTAATACGATCTGAGAGCTGTGGTCGACCGTGTAATCGTCCCCATCCAAGGGTACCTGGTTATAGGCTATGTTGATCTCTGTCGTGAAGCGTTTAATAAAATGCTTATTGCCAGTAACACCAATAAATTCAGCATTAAAATAGGGCATGTATTGGCCCAACTTTTCCACCGTGTCTCGCTCAGGATCAAGAGACACCATAATAATCTGAAGATTCTCCTTCTCACTGTCTTTTAGCTTGCTATACGTTTCATTAAGGGTGGCAAGGGTGGTTGGGCAAACATCAGGACAATTGGTAAAGCCAAAGAAAATCATACTCCACTGACCTTTCAACCTCTGTAGCGTAAAGGCATCCCCTCGGTGATCAATAAGATCAAAATCACTAAATTTTCGTGGTGTGTTTAAAATAATAGCGCCATTAATTCGAAGATCTTGCTCACTCATGATAACCGGCTGGTTCATACGCCAAATGAAACCGAAAATCACCACCACAATAAAGCACACAATAATAATAATCGTGCGGCGAATGCGAACCTGCTGATCTGCCATTGAGTAACTCCCTATACGGCTGGTAAATATATCACTGGTTCTATGAGATAGTGGTCTATCAACATAAGACTAAATAACACCATTAAATAAACGATCGAGTACTGAAAGGTTTTCATGCCTGAATTCCCGCCCTCACTGAGCAACATAACCACCGCCCAATATAAAAAACCTGCACCTAAAAGTAACGAACCCGTTAGGTATAACCAACCAAACATACCGGTGAGATATGGCAGGGTAGTCACTATAATGAGCAGTAAGGTGTATAGCAGGATATTAATTTTGGTGTATTTTTCACCATGTGTCACCGGCAGCATAGGAATTTTCGCCTTCGCGTACTCGTCTTTACGATGCACTGCTAAAGCCCAAAAATGTGGCGGCGTCCAAGCAAAAATAACCAGCACTAAGAGCAATGCGTTGTAGTGAATCTCTCCTGTCACCGCGGTCCACCCTAGCAATGGAGGCGCCGCTCCAGCAAGGCCACCAATAACAATATTCTGCGGCGTAGCACGTTTCAAATACATGGTATAGACGAAAGCATAGCCCACTAGCGCCGCCAAGGTGAGCCAAGCCGTTAGCACATTAGTGAAAATAAGAAGGACTGCCATACCAAACATGCCGGTGACTAAAGCAAAAATAGTCGCTTGCTGTGCCTTGAGCCTGCCCTGGGCTAGCGGTCGGTTAAGTGTGCGCGCCATTTTGTCGTCAACATGACGATCCACGATGTGGTTCACCGCAGCCGCTGATCCGGCGACAAGAGCTATACCCAGATTACCAAAAATAAGCACGCCTAGAGGTACCGATTGATCGGTGGCTAACAACATGCCAATAACCGAGGTGAGTATCATCAGAGCCACGACATTGGGCTTGCACAACTCAAGGTAGTCACGCCAACTAACGGCAGTGTTATTGAGTTCGGTGTTAGGCATGAACATTCACTCCAGAATTTTCCGGGTAACTATAATTTAACTCGCCGTTCATTATCGGTCTGGAGAATATTTTAGCAGATGTTTAAGGTCTTCGAGTAATCCGCTGCCATCATGATCTTTAGTGTAATAGAGAATTGCCCTATGATCTGGTGTAACCACGAAATATCTGGGTTCTTGCATGTCCCAATCAGAAGAGCTTCCTGAGATTATCTGAGCAACCAACTTAGGGGCTGTCGGCATAATAGTAAGAAATGGATGAACAACCTTAAGTGCATCTATCTGCTGGGGATCAATGGCACCGGCATCTGGCAGAAAGACTCTTTCAACGCGACCTGTCAGCTTACCCATCAGCATATGCACCTGCCGACTATTAAACAACATATCCTCACAAATCTGATCGCAGCCAATACCACCGACCGTAACTACCTTCCACTTTGCTTTATCAGTTGTAGGTAAATCAACTAGGACTGGCGAAAAGTCCAGCGTAGGCTTAACCAACGCCCCAAGATTGGTGGTTCCAAGCAATTCAATCATCTGCTGTCGCTGCTCTTCCGTCTTAGGCACCATAATAAAACCCGTCAAAATAACGCCGCCGACGATAAATAGCATCAACCAAATTTGATATCTAAATCCGCGCTGCTTTACGGTTGTTGCGCTGCTATCAGTCATACTCGTCTATCCTTTTATGCGGCCCCTAGGGCCTTCTAAACTGTTTAATCCAACTGCCAACGTTAGAGTTGGCGATCAATGTCATAACCAATAGTACCGCAGCCATCACAAACCACTGAACAGCATAGGCTGTATGCTTTTCAGGCTGCACAGCAACGGTCACCCAGCCAGTTTCTAAAGATCCTACAGAGTCACTATCGAGGCGTAATTGGTACTCATAAAAAGGCTCTCCAAATAACTCTTCAGCGCGCTCTACCGAAATCCACCCGACCCGACTCGGCCACTGCCTCACCACTGTGATTTGGTCGTCTAATCGATAACCGCCACGTAAGTTATGATACAAAAACCCACGCACCTGAACCTCGCCAACCACTGGCTCTACCTCAGGCAACTGACTTCTGTCTAATGGGGCTGGCACCCACCCACGATTAACCAACATGGCCTGTGGTAGCCCATCTGCCTCAAGCCCCTTAACACTCATCGGCTCTAGTATCTCGTATCCAGGCCGACCATTTTTGACTCGGTTGTCCAACACTATTTGGCGCGATGAATCGAGTGCTCCCGTTAGCCAAGCCGACCTATATTGTTGATTGCCGCCTGCTAACAGCGCCTTTACATCAGCGGGTGCCGCTTGTTGATTAGCACTAAAAGCCGCGACGATAGCGCTTTTTTCATCGGCTCGGTCCAACTGCCAAAACCCCAAGAAAATTAACAATGGAAACAAAAAAAACATCAGCACCAATAGTTTTTTATTGGGCTGCCAGTGAAATTGTTGCACAGAAGATTGGGGGTCTTGATCCATTTGTGTTTAAATTCACCTTTTTTGAAGAGCAGTTAATCCCATGGTGTTAAAAGTAATTATCATCGTTCTATTTATCACAGTGGTCATTAGTCTTTTTGGCGGGCTTCGCTTTTTGATCAAAGATCTCGGAGACTCTCAGCGACGCTTGTTCAACAGCTTAGGAGTGCGCATTACATTAGCGGCTATGTTGTTGGGCACAATTATTTATGGTGCCTATACCGGACAGATTACCAGTAAGGCCCCTTGGGATCGACAATTACATCCAGAGGCGACGATGCCAATGCCTCAAGCCCCTAACCCCGCCGATGACTAAAATAATACTCCTAAGATAAAAACGGCCAGGAATTACCTAGCCGTTTATGTGCCTGGTCCATTCCCTAGCCAAGCACATATACGATAAGAAATAAGCCGATCCAAATAACATCTACAAAGTGCCAGTACCAAGCCGCCATTTCAAATCCGAAGTGATCTTTATCAGTGAACTGTCCCTTAGCCCCACGAAGAAAAGCAATCAACAGCATGATAGTGCCTAAGGTTACGTGCGCACCATGGAATCCCGTTAGCAGGAAGAATGTCGTGCCATAGATACCCGACTCTAAGGTAAGTCCTAATTCTTGATAAGCGTGGATATACTCTTCTGCCTGCAGGAACAAAAAGACAACGCCTAACAAAACCGTCAGTCCCAACCATGTTACGAATTTCTTCCGGTTGCCCTCCTTGAGCGCGTGATGGGCAACGTGTACCGTTCCGCTTGAACTCAGCAGAACAATCGTATTCCACAGCGGTAACCACCCCAATATCTGACTAAAGCTCCATCCCGGAAAGCTCATCGCATGCTCAGGGCCTTTAAATTGAAATTCAGTCGCATCTGGATTAGCAGCCAATGTAACGACCTGATCAGGAGTCACTAATGGAGGCCAGGTCGCGTCATAACCAGGCCATAGGTGCGTTGCATTCGCTATAGCCGCATCGGTGGCCGTATCATCAAACCAACCAACAGCCGCTTCACCATCAAGCCAAGGACCAACCAAGACTCGAACATAAAATAAGGAACCAAAGAAGCAAACGAAAAACATCAGCTCAGAAAAAATAAACCAGTACATCCCTAATACGTAAGAGTGTTTTAACTGGTCGCTTACGATGCCCCTCGTATTTTCTTCGATAACCAGGCTCCACCACTTATACATGGCCGCAGCCATGATTAGCGAACCAATCAAAAAAATCGTTGATGTGCCGCCATCGATTACCCAGCTAGCCGCTCCGTAGCCCATCGCGCCCATACCCGTTGCCGCCATAAGGGGCAGTTTGCTTTGCTCGGGTACGTAATAAGAACTTTCAGATGACATTGTTAATCTCCATTTACTGTATTTGTGAGACCTGCATGGGTATGCGGTCAGTTATATCAAAAAGTGTGTATGACAAAGTGACGGCATTGACGCTGACGGGTAAGTCAGGATCAAGAACAAACACGACAGCTAACTCTGCCTGCTCACCAGCGCCCAGCGGCTGATTGTTAAAACAAAAGCATTCGGTTTTATGAAAATAGTCTGCAGCATTATTAGGCAACACATTAGGGATTGCCTGGGCAACCATGTCATTACTCGTTTTGTTCCGCGCAAAAAATGTAATCTCACGTGACTCGCCGGGATGGACAAACACCTTATGCTCCGTGGGATAAAAGTCCCAAGGAATGGTGGCATTGTTGGTCGCCACAAACTGCACCTCCACCTTACGAGAGGTGTCGATGGTTATTTCACTTGCCGTGTAGGCTCCGCCAGTCTTGCCTCCAATGCCGGTAACCTCACAAAAAAGATCATAAAGCGGGGGCAGTACAAATATTGCAAAGGCAAACATTGCCACAGCACCCATCAACAGCTTAATTAGTAAGCCGCCATGTGTTGATGTTCTACTCATCTTTACTCTCTACTACTTAACAACAGGTGGTGTTGAGAAAGTATGAAATGGTGCCGGTGTAGGCACAGTCCACTCCAAACCTTCGGCGCCTTCCCAAACTTGGGGGTCATCAATCGGCTTACCCCAGCCAATGGTTCGGATAACATTGTACAAGAACAATAGCTGGGCTCCGCCGTACAGAAAGGCACCAATACTTGATACCATATTCCAATCCGTAAATTGCAGTCCATAGTCAGAATATCGACGTGGCATACCAGCTAGACCCAAAAAGTGCTGAGGCATAAAAGTGATGTTAAACGCGATAAAGGCAATCCAAAACTGCACTTTACCCATGGTTTCATCGTACATTCTGCCGCACCACTTAGGCAGCCAATAATAGACTGCGGCCGTGCCACTGAACACCGCGCCGGCTACCATAACGTAGTGAAAATGCGCCACCACGAAGTAGGTGTCATGGTACTGAGTATCAGCAGCCGCAATCGACAGCATCATCCCGGTAAATCCACCGAAGGTGAACAAAATCACAAAGGCAATACTAAACAACATCGGCGTTTCAAAAGTTAGGGCACCTTTGTACATGGTGGTGATCCAATTAAACACCTTGACGCCTGTTGGCACCGCAATCAGCATCGTCGCATACATAAAGTACAGCTCGCCAGCAATCGGCATGCCCACCGTAAACATGTGATGAGCCCACACTATAAATGACAGAAAGGCGATGGAAGCTGTAGCATAAACCATTGAAGAATAGCCGAACAGCGGCTTGCGGCTAAAGGTTGGAATGATCTGCGAAACCACACCGAAAGCAGGCAAGATAATAATATAAACCTCAGGGTGACCAAAGAACCAGAACACGTGCTGGAACAGAACGGGATCACCGCCGCCAGCAGCATCGAAGAAGCTAGTGCCAAAGTTGATATCCATCAGCATCATAGTGACGGCGCCTGCCAACACGGGCATTACCGCGACTAACAAAAACGCAGTGATGACCCAAGTCCAGACAAACAAAGGCATCTTCATATAGGTCATGCCCGGTGCGCGCATATTCATCACGGTAGCAATAATATTAATCGAGCCCATGATTGAAGAAGCACCCATCATATGAACACCAAAAATGAAATAGTTAACCGTATCGGGGGCGTAGGTTGTCGATAGCGGGGCGTAGAACGTCCAGCCAAAATTGGGCCCACCACCTTCCATAAACAATGTCGAGGTCAGTATGGTAAACGCAAAAGGTAAAATCCAAAAGCTTAAATTATTCATCCGCGGCAAAGCCATATCCGGCGCGCCGATCATCATTGGAATCATCCAGTTAGCTAATCCAACAAAGGCTGGCATGATCGCACCAAAAACCATCACCAGGCCATGCATGGTGGTCATTTGAACGAAAAATTCTGGTTTAATTAACTGCATTCCTGGCTGGAATAATTCCGCCCGAATAACCATTGCAAAAAAACCGCCAAGCAAAAACATAGCAAAACTAAACCACAGGTATAGGGTGCCAATATCTTTATGATTGGTACTGAAAAGCCAGCGGCTAAAAAAGTTTTGTGAGGGACCGTGAGCCATTTAAATTACTCCCTATTGGCTTTGTTTGAAGTTAAGAACGTTGATTGGCTGAACGATATCACCGACATCGTTACCCCAAGCATTACGCTCATAATGTACAACAGCGGCAATCTCAACCTCTGAGAGCTGCTCTGCGAAAGACTGCATGGCAGAACCGGCGACACCGTCAATAAGAATGGCGATATGTCCTTCTGCTGGGCCTAATGCAATAGGGCTATCTTTCAGCGCGGGGAAAACTCCCGTAATGCCTTCGCCATTGACTTGGTGACAGCCTGCACAGGAGCGGCCATAAACTTGTTCGCCTTTTACCATTAACTCGTCAAAAGTCCATTGCTTGCCAATAGTAGAAGCGTAGATCGCTGCCTCTTCTTTCTTCCCTGCCAGCCATGCCTCATATTCAGCTTCTTCTTTGACCTCAACGACTACAGGCATGAAAGCATGGCCCAAGCCGCAAAGTTCGGTGCACTCACCAACATAGGTTCCGGGTTGATCAGTCTTAGTCCAGGCCGCAGTAAAGAGCCCTGGCACTGCGTCTCGCTTGACACCAAAATCAGGCACCCACCAGCTATGGATAACGTCGTTACCAGTGATTAAAAAGCGAACTTTTTTATTGGTAGGAATAACCAGGGGCTGAGTTACTTCACGGAGATAGTGCTCACCCTTTGGAGCGCGCCCATAGATCTCGTCCTGCGATGTGCGAAGCTCACTCATGAACTTAACGCCCTCACCTATATACTCATACTGCCATTTCCACTGATATCCAGTCACTTTTATGTCAATGTCAGGGTTTTCAGTGTCATAAACTTTGAGTAACGCCGTCGTAGCAGGCACTGCCATCACAATCAGAATGAGCGCCGGTATGACTGTCCAAAGTACCTCTACCACTAGGTTCTCATGAAAGTTTGCCGCTGTAACCCCTTTGGATTTGCGGTGGGCAAACATAACGTAGAACATAAAGCCAAGCACAAGAACACCGATGACCGTACAGATCCATATCATGATCATGTGAATGTCATAAGCCGCCTGGCTAACTTCGGTAACTCCTCGGGGCATATTAAGTTGCCGCGTCACGCTCTCAGCGCTAACGCTTCCCGCGAGCAACAAACTCGAGGGCCTCAGCAAACCCAAGAAAAGCGCTTTCGCTCTTTTCATCATCGCTTCATTCTCCATGGTAATTCATAAAATACGGTTATTTCACCCTTTCAGCGCCGGCCTTCCATATAACCCATCAGCTCGCGCGGCGCGATTGTAGCAAACAAAGGTCCGTTTCACTAGCGTGAATGGGATCAAAACCATAACCCAAATGGGTTGCATTAAATGCTGAGCATAAAAAGCCCTTTAATATTTTTGATAGAACGTGGCTGCACCGTATTACTCTTCAAATGGCGGTTAATTATCCGCAGCCTCACTCCTTAAGATCGAGAATTTTTACCGGACTAGTTTGTTGATCAATTTCATCTTTACTGAGATTAACTCGCGTTTGAATTTCTCTTGGCGACGACGAAATTCGCATTTCATCTTTAAAGCCGCAACTAACACACTCCCGAAAATCGACTCCATCCTCGGAAAAAGCCTGAAGTTTGTCCATAACAGCGCACTTGGGGCAGGTAACGCCAGCAATAAATCTTTTTTTAGTTGAAAAAACCATCACATTATCATCACAATAGGGACTTCTATTATATATGGCATTGTTCAATATGGATCTCTCTATTCGCTCTCACAGGGGAATTTCTCCTAATCTCGGTCTTCGCGTTTATGTCGACCCCGCTGCAACTGTTATTGGTAATGTTTGTCTGGGAGACGACGTGTCTGTTTGGCCTGGGGCAGTTCTTCGTGGAGATATGCACTCTATTAGTGTTGGCGCACGATCCAACATCCAGGACAATGCAGTGCTACATATTACCCATGCCTCTGATTTTAATCCTGCAGGCTGGCCCCTAAGTATTGGTGAGGACGTTGTTGTTGGTCATCGAGCAATCCTTCATGGCTGCACTTTAGGTAACCGGATTTTGGTGGGTAACGGCGCTATTGTGAATGATGGCGCAGTCGTCGAAGACGAAGTAATTATCGGCGCCGGCTGCATGGTGCCGCCAGGAAAAACACTCGCCAGCGGTTTCGTCTATGTTGGCAATCCTTGCAAACCGTTACGTGAGATCAGCGATAAAGAGAAGTCCTTTTTTAGCTACTCCCCCGCCAATTACGTGAAATTAAAAAATCAGTACCTACTGGAGCGTGAGCAAGATTAAATGTCAAAGCGCGCCTCGTAAAGCTTTAAGCACCTCAGTGGTGCTCGGCCGGACTCCGCGCCATGAGTAGAATGACTCAGCGGCCTGCCCAACTAACATTCCCAAACCGTCTGACGCTGTCGCGCCGCCGTTTAATGCCCACTGAACAAAGAGCGTTGGCGAAGAGCCGTACATCATGTCATAGCAGGCAGAGCCTTCAGGGCCAATTAAGCTCTTCGGCAAGCTAAGCTCCGATCCATTAAGGCTCGCACTGGTGCCATTAATAATCAGGTCAAACTCTTGGCCATCTAGCATGTCCAGACTACAGCCCAACAAATAGCCCAACTCGGCAAAATCTTTGGACAGCTTAAGCGCCTTACTCAGCGTTCTATTTGCAATCACAACATGTTGGGGCTGCTGTGCTAAAAGTGGCTCCAAAACACCTCTAACGGCACCTCCGGCGCCCAATACCAGAACTCGCTTAGCTTTTATTGTCCAGCCTAGCTGATTAATAATGTCTCCTACCAGGCCAACGCCATCAGTGGTATCACCAAGCACGGTGCCGTCAGGCTGCATGATGAGAGTATTTACCGCGCCCGCTAATAACGCTCTTTTGGTTTTATTGGACGCATAATCAAAAGCGTCCTGCTTGAACGGAACCGTAACATTTAAGCCCTTGCCTCCATTAAAGAAAAAGTCGTCTGCTGCTGTAGTAAAATTATTTTCTTCGACCAGCTGAGAAGCATACTCCATCCGCTGGCCAGTCTGCTCAGCAAACATTTGATGAATCATCGGCGATCGAGTATGAGCGATAGGGTTTCCAAAAACCGCGTATTTATCTGTCATCAAACCCATTCCTGCTGAATTAAATATTTATCGTAAAGCTCGGCTTCATCAGAGCCCGGTTCTGGTGACCAATCGTAATCCCACCGCACCAATGGCGGCAGAGACATTAAAATTGACTCTGTGCGGCCGTCACTTTGAAGGCCAAACAAGGTCCCCCGATCATGAACCAGATTGAACTCTACGTACCTGCCACGGCGGTAAAGCTGAAAGTTTCGCTCCCTTTCCCCGTAAGCCGCCTTTCTTCGACGCTGGAGAATGGGCATATAAGCAGACGAAAAGCTGTCGCCAACGCTACGCATAAGAGCAAAGCTCTGATCAAATCCAAGCTCGTTGAAATCATCAAAGAATAAGCCGCCAATACCCCGCGGCTCCCTTCGATGAGGCAAGTAAAAGTAATCGTCACACCAGCTCTTTAACCGAGGATAGAGCTCTATCGAAAATGGATCACAGGCTTTCTTGGCTGTGCTGTGCCAATGCCGACAATCCTCATCGTTTCCATAGTAGGGGGTAAGGTCATAGCCTCCACCAAACCACCATACCGGGTCAGCGCCCTCTTTCTCTGCAATAAAAAACCGGACATTAGCATGCGCAGTCGGTACGTAAGGGTTTTGTGGGTGTATCACTAAAGAAACACCCATGGCCTGCCAGCTTCGCCCTGCTAGTTCGGGGCGGCTCTGGCTGGCTGAAGGCGGCAATTGATCACCATGCACATGAGAAAAGTTTACCCCTACTTTCTCAAAATCAGTGCCATCCGCAGCAACCCTGCTCCGACCACCACCACCCTGATCACGCGTCCAATTATCTTCACGCCAGGCAACACTGTCCTCAGCCTGCAATGCCGAACAAATGTCGTCTTGCAATCCGAGCAAATAGCCCTTCACTTTTTCTTTGTCGATTGTGTCCATTCTATCCTGGCCGAATTACCCCTCCAGTTAGTAAGTCTCTGATCTCACTTTCTTTTGCTGCCAGCCCAATCTCACCGGCAATCTGGAAATCTATGTCTTTGCTAAAATAATCTTGTACTTTAAGCCCTGTGGCGGCGGCCGGCAAACTTTGCGGGTTTGCCGAGGTTGAGACAATCGGCCCACCAAATAAATTGCACAGTGCCGCCGCCAGCGGGTGCTTAGTAACACGCAGCGCAATGGTAGTATGTCGGCCAACAATCCAATCCGGGGCGAAGCCATTATGAGGTACTAGCCATGTCGTCGGCTTAACTCGCTGTTCACTGAAACGATCGCGCTGATGTTGATTCAGACCCTGGAGCATAGACTCAACCTGAGAGGTCTCTCCGGCGATTAAGATCAGTCCTTTATCAACATGACGGTTCTTTAAACGAAGAATTTTTTCGACGGCTGCTTCAGACCAAGGATCACACCCCAAGCCCCAAACAGCTTCCGTAGGATAAGCAATGACACCCCCTTCCTTAAGGGTCTGTGTCGCTTGGATGATTTGAGCGTGGCCGCTCCATTCACTCACAAGGTAGTCAGCTGTTTTTCAGCTTTTCCTGAAGGGCGGCATCTTTCGCGATAATCGCCGCAGCGTTAGCCGCACGTTCATCAATCAATTTTTGATGCATTTCAGGATCAGAAGCGCCGATAATTTGAGCTGTCAAGTAAGCTGCGTTTTTCGCCCCCGCCTTGCCAATAGCTACCGTTGCTACAGGTATACCACCCGGCATTTGTACAGTTGAAAGAAGCGCGTCAAGGCCATCTAACGACCCATTAATAGGAACGCCAATAACTGGCTTTAATGTCGTCGCGGAAACCGCTCCAGCTAAATGCGCGGCCATCCCCGCCGCACATATAAAGGCAACACATCCTCGAGCATCGGCGTCTGTTACAAAGCTGTGGGTGGCTTCCGGCGTACGATGCGCAGAAGTGACTTTAACCTCAAAAGGAATATCAAACTTTTTTAAAATTTCAAAGCTCGCTTCCATAACCGGTAAGTCGGAATCAGAGCCCATTAAAATCGCAACGAAAGGTTTGTTCATAACGTTATTCACTTTACTAATAATTCGGCAGACTACCGCAACCACTGGCGATGTGCAACTATGAGAGGTGGGCCATTCTACTATAGGTCAGTGAAATTTTAGGAACCTCAAGCTCTGATAAACCAAATTACCCTACGGACTAAACTAACCTTTGGTAAAACCCATTTTCATTGACGATTGTATTTTTTAATTCCAGGGCAACCAAATGCACCTAAGTATTAATACGCCCGCGATAGATTTTCAGTGTGCTTTCATCTTCATTTTTGTGCTGATCATGTATACTAATACCTGCAACCCTATCAATGAATGTAGTGACACTCAGAATAATGAATTCATGGCTAAACTAGACATTCTTCAGTACCCAAATCCACGATTGCGCATCAAGGCCTCGCCGGTAAAAGAGGTAGATGCCTCGATCCGATGTCTAGTGGACGATATGCTGGAAACGATGATCGCTTCTGATGGTATTGGCTTAGCAGCCTCTCAGGTAGACGTGCATCAACGTGTTATCGTAATGGACTTGACTGAAGACCGCTCTCAACCCAAAGTCTTCATTAATCCTGAAATAAAGGTCCTAGATGAAAGTACAGAGCCATATGATGAAGGCTGCCTCTCTGTTCCAGGATTTTATGAAACTGTAGACCGCCCAATTCATGTCATGATTTCTGCTTTGGATCGTGATGGGAATGCCTTTAAAGAGGAGGCGTTCGGCCTTTTAGCCGTTTGCATACAGCACGAAATTGATCATCTAGAGGGGAAATTGTTCGTCGACTATCTTTCCTCTTTGAAGCGCCAAATGATCCGTAAAAAGATGAAAAAACAGCTGGCATAGGATGTATGTAAAGTGAGAATTATTTTCGCTGGAACACCAGATTTTGCTGCATCTCATCTCCAGGCTATTATCAGTGATAACAGCCATCAGATCTTAGCGGCCTATACCCAACCAGATCGTCCTGCGGGGCGAGGGAAAAAGCTTTCAGCAAGTCCAGTAAAAAAACTAGCTGAGGCAAACGGTATTGAGGTGCTGCAACCCGCCTCCCTCCGAGAACATGGACAACAAGAATTGGTGGCCAATCTGCAGGCAGATCTAATGGTTGTTGTGGCCTATGGCCTAATTCTTCCACAGTCTATCTTAGATACGCCGCGGCTCGGCTGCATTAATGTCCATGGGTCCATACTTCCACGATGGCGCGGGGCCGCTCCCATCCAAAGAGCCATTGAAGCAGGCGACACTGAAAGTGGTGTCACCATCATGCAAATGGATTCAGGCCTAGACACCGGTGCGATTCTCTCAATCTCAAGGTGCTCGCTCGCTAACGGAGAAACCAGCAAAACCTTACATCAGAGACTCGCAGTCTTAGGCTCTTCGTCACTAACCGCCATGCTTTTCAAACTTGAAGCAGGCAATGCGGTTAGTATCGAACAGGATAATAATCAGAGTACCTACGCTGCCAAGATTGATAAAGCTGAAGCGCTTATTAATTGGAGTCTGCCAGCGACGACTATAGATCGTTGCGTGCGAGCTTTTAATCCTTCACCAACCGCTTTTTCATTAATTGATGGGCAACGATTCAAAGTCTGGGATGCGGCTGTTATAGCTGGGCTTAATAGCTCGGCGGCGGGACATATAAATTCCTTTGATGCTAATGGCCTATTAGTTGGCTGTGGCCAAGATGCATTGTTGCTGAAGGAAATACAGTTGGCCGGGAAACCACGAATGCCTATTGAAGAGCTATTGAAGTCACGTTCAGAGTTATTTGCTAGTGGGAAATTACTTGGCCAATAAACCAAAAAACTCGAGGCAACTGCCTATTCGCGTCGCGGCCGCAGAAGTCGTCGCTAAGGTCCTTCGTGGCCAGTCGCTATCAATGCTACTTCCCGAATACGCCACCCGCGTTGATGAAAAGGAACGCGCATTATTTAAAGAAATCTGCTTTGGCTCTCTGCGCTGGTACCCTCAAATTTCAATATTACTTAAGCAGCTGATCCAAAAGCCTCTGCGTGAAAAAGATTTAGAAGTTCAAGGTCTGATCGCCTGTGGCATTTACCAGCTGATGTACATGCGAATATCCGAGCATGCTGTGGTCAATGAAACCGTGTCCGCCGTCAATGGCCTTAACCGCAAATGGGCAAAAGGGTTAGTTAATGCCGTATTAAGAAGCTTTCAGCGGCAAAAAGTGGAGCTGCTAGCAGAGCAAGCTAACAACACAACATTTCAATCTGCTCATCCAAAATGGCTAATGAACAGGCTCGTTCAAGCTTGGACTCAAACCACAGCTGACGATATTATCGCAGCCAATAACGATCGTGGCCCAATGACTTTGCGGGTTAATCGGCGGCATGGTCTCCGTAGTGACTACATACAGCGCCTAGAAGACGCGGGCATTAGTGCAGTCAAAACAATGCACAGCGAAGACGGCGTCGTTCTAGATTCACCCGTCGATGTTACCGCTCTGCCTGGGTTTGCTGAAGGCGATTTAAGCGTGCAAGATGAGGCGGCACAGCTTGCTGCCGGGTTGCTGTGTTTAAAACCAGGCCTGTCTATATTAGATGCCTGTTCAGCACCAGGAGGCAAAACTTGTCATATTCTTGAAACTGAGCCCAAGCTCAGCTCTGTTTTAGCTCTCGATTCTGAGTCTCGACGTATGCCCAGAGTAGAAGAAAATCTATCAAGACTAAAGCTCCGTGCGAAGTTAAAAGTTGCTGATGCTGGAGATCTCGATAGCTGGTGGGATAATCAGTCTTTTGATCGCATTTTATTGGATGCCCCCTGTTCCGCAACTGGCGTTATCCGACGCCACCCAGACATCAAAATACTGCGCAAACCCGCAGATATTGATAAGCTAGCTAATATTCAAGCAAGGCTGCTAGAAATACTCTGGCAAACTCTGAGCAATGAGGGTATTTTAGTCTATGCAACTTGCTCAATCTTGCCGGAGGAGAACGATCAGGTAGTAAAGGCTTTTGTGGCTAACCACAAAGAAGCAGAAATAATGACCATTGAGGCTAGTTGGGGGGCGGCTACAGATTGTGGTCGGCAATTATTCCCAACCATAAATGGCTCTGATGGGTTTTACTATGCAAGACTTCGTAAAAAACCATCTGTCGGCAAAGACGCCGATAAAGGCCCGGAATAACGATGAAAATAATTATAGTAGGTGCTGGTCAAGTTGGCGGTACGCTCGCCGAAACGCTAGCTCGTGAATACAATGATGTAACCTTGATCGATATTGATGAAGGTGTGTTGCGTGGACTGCAAGATCGCCTCGACGTTCGAACGGTAGTTGGCACGGGCAGCTATCCAGATGTTTTGGTCCAAGCCGGAATTGAAGATGCCGACATGCTGGTCGCAGTCACGAGCAGCGATGAAATTAACATTACCGCCTGCCAAGTGGCCTATTCCCTGTTCCAAACGCCGACTAAAATAGCTCGTGTTCGAGCCCACAATTACACTAATCCAAAATATAAAAGCATTCTTTTTAATGACAAGAATATGCCGGTAGATGTAATGATCGCTCCAGAGCAGGCAGTCACTCATTACATTCGTAGACTAATTGAACAACCTGGCGCTCTTCAGGTCCTGGATTTTGCGGACGGCGTTCTTCAGCTAGTAGGCTTGCGCGCGGTCAAAGACAGCCCGCTGGTCGGACAAGAGTTGCGCACTCTAAAAGAGCATATACCTAAAGCCGATGCGCGCGTTGCCGCACTCTACCGAAAGGATCGGGCTATTTCCCCGGTCGGTGATACCGTCATCGAGGATGGTGACGAAGTGTTTTTTATAGCCGCAAAGAAAAATATTCGTAAGGTCATGAGCGAGCTTCGCCGTCTTGAAAAGCCTTATCACAGACTGGTGATTGCTGGTGGTGGTAATATCGGCTTTAGACTAAGCAAAGCCCTTGAAGAAGATTACAGCATTAAAATCATCGAGTTTTCTCCCAAACGAGCAGACTACCTATCTGAAAAGCTAAATCGCGCCGTGGTTTTAAATGGCTCAGCAACAGACCAAGAACTGCTGTTAGATGAGAATATTGATAAAACTGACGTGTTCTTAGCCTTAACCAATGATGATGAGGTTAATATCATGGCTTCTCTTCTCGCCAAGCGCCTTGGTGCCAAGAAAGTCATGACACTTATTAGCAACCCAGTTTATGCCGACCTAATGCAGGGCGGGGAAATTGATATCGCCATCTCTCCACAGCAGGCGACAATAAGTTCGTTACTGGCCCATGTTCGTCAAGGCGACACGGTTAGTGTGCACTCGCTGCGCCGCGGGGCTGCTGAAGCCTTGGAATTCATCGTTCATGGTGACGCAAAATCTTCAAAAGTGGTGGGTCGCGCCATTGGCGATATTAAGTCGCCCCCTGGATCTACACTAGCGGCCTTAGTCCGCAACGGAAAGGTGATCATTGCCCATCATGATACCGTCATAGAGACCGACGATCACGTAATAGTGTTCGTCGTCGACAAAGAAAACACGAAGGCCGTTGAAAAACTCTTTTCGGTCGGATTCACTTTCTTCTAGGACACGGGCTTTTATGCATATTGCTGTTATATCGCGAGTTTTAGGTATGTTGCTGATGATCTTCAGCCTGACCATGCTCTCGCCAATACTTGTCGCATCCATCTACGAAGAAAATACGACTCCGATGTTCCTGCTGGCTTTTGCCATCACACAGTTCGTTGGCCTAGCATTTTGGCTCCCCTCTAGAGGTCGCATGGGAGAGCTAAGGACTCGCGATGGCTTTTTCGTAACTGTCTTTTTCTGGCTGGTACTTAGCTCTTTTGGAACCTTGCCACTCATTTTTTCCGAAGCCACTAACCTATCATTTGTTGATGCTTTGTTTGAGTCTGTCTCAGGGTTAACCACCACCGGTGCAACTGTGTTATCGGGTCTCGATGAATTGCCCAAGTCAATCCTCTATTATCGACAGCAACTACAATGGCTCGGTGGTATTGGTATTGTGGTTATTGCCGTCGCGATTTTGCCCATGTTAGGTATCGGTGGCATGCAAATATATCGTGCGGAAACACCTGGGCCGATGAAAGATGCCAAGCTAACCCCACGTATTGCTGAAACTGCTAATGTGTTATTTAAAATTTATCTCACCCTTACCATAGTCTGTGCTCTAGCGTATTGGTGGGCGGGAATGAGTGGCTTTGATGCTATCGGCCATAGTTTTTCTACCGTTGCGATTGGCGGCTTTTCTACGCATGACGCCAGTATTGGCTTCTTCGATAGCGATTTGATTATGGCTATCTGTACATTTTTTATGGTCATCTCGGGCCTAAATTTTGCTCTGCATTACCACGTATGGCATAACCGTCGTCTTAATTTCTATTGGGCAGATCCCGAAGCTAGGATGTACATATATCTTTTATTATTCGGAATGTTTATCACCTGTTCTTACCTCTACTTCAGTGGCACTTATGGTTGGAAAGACAGCTTTAGTTTAGGCGTGTTTCAACTAGTTTCAATGCTGACAACCACAGGATTTACCACCACTGAATTTAATAGCTGGCCAACCTTTTTGCCGTTCTTCTTAATCTTTTTGAGCTTTTTCGGTGCTTGCGTTGGGTCTACCGGTGGCGGCATCAAGATTGGTCGAATGTTGATTATGGCTCAGCAAGGTATTCGCGAGCTTTATCGGCTAGTGCACCCTAATGCGTTGCTACCCATTAAAATCCGCAATCAGCGCGTTCCCGAGCGAGTAGTCGATGCTATCTGGGCGTTCTTTGGCGTTTATCTAGCCATTTTTTATCTAATGGTACTGCTACTGTTAGCTTCAGGCCTAGACTATGTAACCGCCTGGTCCGCCACGGCCGCTGCACTAAACAACCTTGGACCAGGTTTGGGAGGCGTCGCCACTAACTACGCAGACATTAGTAGTTTTGCCAAGATAGTGCTGAGCTGGGGAATGCTCTTAGGGCGACTGGAGATATTTTCGCTACTAGTATTATTCACCCCCACTTTTTGGAGGAATTAATTAGCTACTCTTTGCGAGCCTGGTAATAAGCCTCTTCAGAAATAGTGTGATAAGCCGTTGCCTGCCGCTGAAAAGCTTTAACGGAGGTGGCAATACGTCGAGAAATATCTGAATCATCCGCCAGCTCTTCAAGCATCTCTGCAGAGATATTGCGTAGCTCCGTAATTACTTCATCGGGAAGCTTTCTCAACTGCACGCCATGGGTTTCAACTAAGCTAATTAATGCCTCGTTGTTTCGCGCCGTATACTCATCGAGCATGTCTTGATTAACGGCCCTAGCGGCTGTCTCAACAATTGCCTGCAAATCATTCGGCAAGCTCGCTAAAGCGTCTTTGTTAACAATTAACTCCAAGGTCGGGCCTGGTTCATGCCAGCCGGGGTAATAGTAATATTTGGCCACCTGATGAAAACCAAGTGCAATATCGTTGTAAGGACTCACCCATTCAAGGGCATCAATGACCCCCGTCTGCATGGCGGTATAAAGCTCACCACCGGCGATGGTCACCGAGACCCCGCCAGCGCGAGTTATAACATCTCCCCCCATTCCCGGGATCCGCATTTTTAATCCCTTAATATCATCCATAGAGTTTATTTCTCGATTGAACCACCCAGCCATTTGCACGCCTGTATTACCCGCAGCAAAGGGAACTAAGTTAAATTCACTGTAGAGCTCTCTCCACAACTCTAAACCCCCGCCATAATGCAGCCATCCATTCATCTCTTGAGCGTTAAGCCCAAAAGGCACCGAAGTAAAAAATGCAGCGGCCTTCGACTTTCCGGTCCAGTAATAGGAAGCGCCATGTCCCATCTCAGCAGTGCCTTGAGACACCGCATCGAACACTTCAAATGCTGGGACCAATTGACCCGCACCAAACACCTTAATTTGCAGTCTTCCGTCGCTCATTGCATGGACTTTTTTAGCAAAATTTTCGGGCGCCGTGCCTAGTCCAGGATAATTTTTAGGCCACGTGGTGACTAGCTTCCATTTGAAGTGTTGCTGTTTCTCCGCTATACCAGAGGCGGCCGTCTTGTCGTCGCCCCCGCCGCAGCCAACCAAAAACAAAGCTAACAGTACCGTTACTATAATGCGCATTTTTTACCCTCTTTTGTGGTGCTTCCTGTTCTTTTTATATAGCGGCCAAATTGGCAGACGCCAAGATTAAAATTTTAGTCCCGACCCTCTCGAAGCTTACATGGACTCTTGCTCTTGGGCCATTGCCTTCGAAATTCAAGATCACACCTTCGCCATAAACATTATGATTAACCGTCTGTCCCAACTGAAACCCCGTTTCTTCACCCTGATCACTGCGCATAGCCCCCGCAGCATAGCTTGTCGGCCGCGCTATGGTGTTTTGCAGCCGAACTTCTTCTATTACCTCTTTTGGAATATCCCGGACAAACCTAGAAATTGAATTAAATGATTCGCTTCCATAAATAGATCGACTCTCTGCAAACGTTATATAGAGTTTTTGCTTCGCTCTAGTTATGCCCACATAAGCCAGCCGCCGCTCTTCCTCTAACCGTCCAGGTTCATCCAGCGACATCTTATGAGGAAATAAATTCTCTTCCATTCCTGCAATAAACACCAATGGAAATTCCAGCCCCTTGGCGCTGTGCAAGGTCATCAACTGCACCGCGTCTTGGTCTTCATCCGCTTGGCGATCGCCAGAATCTAAGGCAACCTGATCTAGAAATTGTGGCAGTACCGGTAAGTCTCTATCTTCAGCCTCAAAGTTTCGGCAGGCACCAACGAGTTCCTCGAGGTTCTCAACACGAGCTTGGCCTCGTTCGCCTTTTTCCCTCCGATGCATTTCTATCAGCCCGCTGTGTTGCATCGCGTTTTCTGCCTGCTCAGCTAATGGTTGTTCGTCGAACTGTCCACTCATTTCATTGACTAGCTCAATAAAAGCAGTAATAGCATTTGTTGCTCTTGCCGCCATGCGCTTCTCACTGACCACCGCGACAGAGGCTGACCACAGCGACGTGTTATTGTCTCGAGCTAATTCTCGCACTATCTCTAAGGTACGATCGCCAATGCCTCGCGGCGGTACATTGACCACTCGTTCAAAGGCTACATCGTCATGGCAGTTCAACATGAGGCGCAGATATGAAAGGGCATTTTTAATTTCCATTCGCTCATAGAAACGCTGCCCACCATAGATACGATAGGGGATTTCGGCCTGCAACAACGCAGCCTCTAGGACCCTTGATTGCGCGTTAGAACGATAAAGAATTGCCGCGTCTTCACGCCGATTCCCATCAGTACTCCAACTGTGTAATCGGTCTGCAATATAGCGGGCTTCATCGTGTTCATTAAAAGCTGAATACAGCGCTATGGCTTCACCTTCTCCTGCATCGGTCCATAGGTTTTTCCCAAGGCGGCCTGAATTCTTGGCGATCACCGCATTAGCAGCCAGCAGGATGTTTGATGTCGAGCGATAGTTTTGCTCTAGCTTTACGATTTCAGTGGCAGGAAAATCACGCTCATAACTAAGAATATTTTCTACCTTAGCACCACGCCAACCATAAATTGATTGGTCGTCATCGCCTACCGCAGTTACGGCACTCACTTTCCTAGCAAGCAATCTTAACCAGGCATATTGAACGGCGTTAGTATCTTGAAACTCATCCACTAAAATATGCTTAAAGCGCTGCTGGTAGTGCTCTAGTACCGCCGGATTATGCTTCCACAGTTCTAACGCCCGAAGGAGTAGTTCCGCGAAATCAATCACACCTAAGCGTTCGCAGGTTTCTTCATAGCCCCTATAGATCCGTAACATGGTGGCCAAATAGGGATCTCCACCCTCTTGAATGTGGGCAGACCGCAAGCCCTCATCTTTTTGGCCATTTATCCACCATTGAGCCTGCTTTGGCGGCCATCTTTGCTCATCCAAATCCATGCTACGCATAACGCGCTTAACTAAGCGTAGCTGATCGTCAGAATCTAGAATTTGAAAATTTTCTGGCAACTTGGCATCGCGCCAGTGCGCTTTTAACAGCCGATGCGCCAAGCCATGAAACGTTCCTACCCACATGCCTCTCAATGACATGCCCAGTAACTCATCAATTCTCTCTCTCATTTCGCGTGCCGCCTTATTAGTAAAGGTGACCGCAAGGATGCCGTAAGGAGACGCGTTATCTACCTGAATCTTCCAGGCGATACGATGCACCAGAACTCGCGTTTTCCCGCTGCCAGCACCGGCTAACACTAAAAGGTGCTGTTTGTCGCTGGTAACTGCCTGTTCTTGGGGGGCGTTGAGATTATGTAGTATTGAGGTAACGTCCATAGGTGTGCAGTCTAACAATTTAATAGACAAAAATCGGGGTCAACTGAATTTCTTTTTCGTTTTAACCGAGATCCAAGACCCTAACGATCAATCACTGGCCAAAATAGTCAAAATAACCCTCAAATGACTCTTTTTTTACTACAAAACTGGCAATATAGGCCGTTTTCTTGTAAATTTTTTACATAGCTTACTTTGGATGGCCCATGAAACCCGCTCAATTGACCCAAACCATCAGTGACACGCTGCCCGCGCTTCGAAAATCAGAGCGCAAAGTAGCCGATTTTGTTCTCAAATCACCGCTGAATGTAATCAGGATGCGTATAGTAGATTTAGCCCAAAAGGCTGGAGTGAGTGAACCCACCGTTGTCCGGTTTTGTCGCGCTGTGGGTTGTCACGGCTTTCAAGACTTTAAGCTGGCGCTTGCTCAACAGCTTGCATCCAGTCCAAGCTATGGCCAGATTGCGGTTACTGATACGGACTCCACCCGAGAATATACTCATAAGGTTTTCGACTCTACCGTTGATGCCTTGTTGAAGGTTCGTGACAGCCTGATCTTGGAAAATCTTGAAGCGGCTGTGGCGGCTATTTGCGCTGCCGGTCGCGTTGAGTTCTATGGCTTTGGCGCATCTGCCGCAGTGGCCTTTGATGCACAACACAAGTTTTTTAGGCTTCAAATAACCTCTGCAGCCTACTCTGACCCGCATCTGCAAAATATGTCCGCAGCCTCTCTAAATGCTGGCGATGTGGTTGTCGCTATCTCTCAATCGGGACGATCCCAAGCATTGCTAGATTCTATGGAGTTGGTTAAAAGTGCTGGAGGTATCGTAATTGGCTTAGCGCCCAGCGCATCACCCGTTGCAAAAAGCGCGACAATCGCTATTGAGGTCGACGCGAAAGAGGATATTCAGATCTACACACCATTATCTTCTCGCATTGCCCATTTAGCCGTGATTGATGTTTTAGCGATCGGTGTTGCACAAAAGAAAGGTCCGAAGTTACAAGAGCATCTTCAACAACTTCAAGCTGGCCTTTCATCGTTAAGAAGCCAATAGGGGAGAGGGCTATCTTGGTTCTGTCACCAATCCGCTACTCTAATTGTCTGCAAACACCCTCACTAGTTTCCCGTCCTTTCCGTCAGTGGCAATAATCAGGCTACCATCTGGGGCAATAATGATATTTCGAATTCTACCCAGTTCAGGAAATAATATTTCTTCGTCAGCGACTTTTTCACCATTAAGCTCTAGCCGCCTTAAATCACCTGGCACCATCGCTGAGATAAATAGATCACCATTCCAGCTAGGAAACATATCGCCTTGATAGAGCGCCATGCTTGAAGGGGCTATTGATGGCACCCAGTATTTTACCGGTTGTTCCATGCCTACTTTCTCGGTGAACGGTGAAATAGTCGCGCCACTATAATCAATCCCATAGGTGATGGCCGGCCAGCCATAGTTGTTGCCCGGCACTATGATGTTAAGTTCATCACCACCCTTCGGGCCATGCTCATGTTCAAAAACAGTCCCGTCGTCTTGAATAACCAATCCCTGTAAATTGCGATGCCCATAGGACCAAATCTCAGGCAGCGCCCCCGGGGTGTTAGCAAAGGGATTATCTACTGGGATGCTACCGTCATCGTTAACACGCAGAATTTTGCCAAAGTGGTTATCTAGGGACTGGGCTTTTTCTCGATAGTTGAAGCCATCGCCAGATGTGATCAATAAACTCCCGTCAGCCATAAAGGCTAGCCGTGCTCCGTAGTGGGCCGCGGTCTTTCGTGGTGGATCCGACTTGAAAATAGTTTTATGCTCAACAAGCGTGTCCCCTTTTAATCGCGCTCGAACGACATTGAGGCTGTTTAGCGCTGGCTCCTGCGTGTCGGGAGCAGAAAAGGACAGATACACAAATCCATTCTCTTCAAATTCTGGGTGCAAAAGAACCTCTGACAGCCCTCCTTGACCGGCAAACAAAACCTCGGGCACGCCCTCGATCGGCGTTGGTCGTAGTTGACCATCAGTAATCAGTTTTAATTCACCAGAAAGCTCGGTCACTAACATTTGCGTGTCAGAAATATAGGCCATACTCCACGGATGGTCTAATCCCTGGGCCAGAATTTCAGTTTCATACTGGTCGCCAGCGCCAGCGCTTGAACTTAGAACAAGCTGCCAACCCAATAGACTTAAAAACTTAACGATTTTCATCTGTACTGCCCTCCGTTTGACGAGCGCCAAAATAGTAGCCGGCAATCATGCCTGAGCAAATTAAATACACCTTGCCGAGAAGGCTTCTTGCGCCGGCAATAAGATCAAGGTTGTAAAAGGCCAAAGGCATCAAGCCAACAATGGCAAAAAGAGCCGCGCCGCCAGCCAAGGCATAAAGGTACCTTTTATCTATATCAACCCAAACAAGAACAATCCGCGCGACAACAAAGGCGATGAGCATTCCGACAAAAATCAGAGCGGCCACGGGAAACTCCCCTTTAAAGTTCATGCCAATCAGATCGCCAATCAACATTGAAGCCACCATTGGGGTGTCGATCGGCATATCCATGCTGGATAGCCAGGCTATGTTACTCGCGGTTGTTTGTGTAACCAATAAAACTGTGGCGATGGCCACCGCAACTAAAAACGAGACGCTGCCCTTAATCATGTTTCTCCTCTATCCATATTTTGTGTCTTAATGTTTTTCATAGGCTCTTCCACTCTGCTTTTAACCTGTTTTCCTTAGGATCCATAACCCCAAAAAGGTACTGGCAAGAGCCTTAAACGCTTGAGCAAAAATCAGTGGTAATCCGAAAATAAAATCAAGGTATGGCCCCCACATCCAACCATATAGCCAATCAACAACCACCATAAAAACAGGCACATAGTCGACGAAAAATGCCTTGTGGGTGAGCGATAAAACACCATAGTCAGTGGTCAGAACAATAAAGCCTCCCCAGATCACCAACAATAATTGCAGTGGCGTTGTCCAAATCAATACATACGCAAAAACACGCAGCCCGGTTTTCATCATTCACTCCCTGACAGAACAGCACTAGCTTAGCCCTTAATTAAAGACAAATGTGAATAAAAGCAGACAGCACCTGCGAAAGCTTCTCGGCTTTGGTCCATTGAAAGAAATGTCCGCCACCTATCATCTGGTGGGGCTGATCTTTTGTCCCTGGCACTTTGGCTAAAAACAGTTTTTCAAAACCATTAGTTACCGGATCATCCCCAGCACCGACACACAAAAATGGTTTTTCAAATGCAGAGAAGAATTCCCATGCTTTCTTCTGTGCATCCAGCGACTGATCGGGAATGCTAGGCACCTGACTGGGCATGGCGCGCACCGCCATCTTAAACGCTGCACTAGGGAAGGGAGCTTCAAAGGCTCTAGATATATCCGTTCTAAAGGGTGACACTTTTTGCAAGCCAAGGTTACCCATTAGTAACTCTGCAGCTATCGCTAACTTTTGTCGTGATTCCATCATTGAGGAGGCAATAATGCCAGCTGGAACATTAACCGTATCCCAAGTATATTTTTGCCAATAGGCAAATTTACGGACCCCCCCATAAGGATCTTCAGCGCCTCCAAAGCCATCCATTTTGCGGACCTGTTGCATCATCGATGCCATGCTGAGCCTCTGAGAACTGGCTCTAAACGCTAAAATTTCTTCGGCAACGCTGTCTGGAACATCGGGACTATAGGGCAGCCCTGTATTGCCCATAGCCACGCGATCAAATCGATCACCATTATCTGCCACCATACGTAGGCCAATTAAACCGCCCCAATCTTGGCCAAAAAAAGTAAGATTTGAAAAATCATTCTGCACTAGCCATTGATTCATCCAGTCGACCTGACTCTGGTAACTATAATCTTCTCTGGCAGCAGGTTTATCAGATTTACCATACCCTGGCAGATCTGGCGCTATCACCCTGATGCCGGCCTTTACTAAATGAGGAATCATTCTGGCGTACAAATAACTCCACACTGGCTGGCCATGCATGGCTAATAAAATTGGACCATCTGCTGGGCCCTCATCGAGGTGATGAATACGTAAATCAGAACCATCGTGAGTTTTGATCACGGTATAATGCGGCTCAAAAGGGTAGTCTTGGATACCCTCAAAACAGTGATCTGGTGTTCGTAAGATTTTCATGCTGGTCTTATCCTCATCATTAGGCGTTGTGTCTATTGGCATTGTAGCTGTCAATACTTGCTCGATGCAATAGCGGTGGCGTGCTACTCCTTAAAGGGATGGGCCTGCAAGTTTTTGCGCTTCTATTTCATTTAGTGGTATTTCGAACTCTTTGCTTGAAACAAAACAAATGGAACGACTTGAGCTAAAGACCAAATCACAATTAAAGAATCACCTTCGCGAAAAATTGAAAATAAAATAAAAGAAAGCGGAGGAAATAGAAAGAGTTTCTTAAAAAAAGATTTGAAGAATTTTAAATAGTTGTCTATATCAAAATGTTCTTTTTTTTCTGCCGACATTGTATTGTAACCAGCAAGGAAATATTTGGCGTTTTTTTGATTTATCCCAAATCCAATTAACAGATAAGTAAATGACATAAACAAAATTGTAGCAAAAATTATCAGATCTTCCATTTAACTGTTACAACCATTTCTACTCCACAATAATCGAGCAAGGTTACCGCTAAATTTTGTGACATACTCCAAGACACTAATCACTTTGAGAAGAATTTTTAAGAACCGCCTCCTTGGTCCCATCCTCATTAATTGTTACTTCAAGAGGCCTCCAATCCTCTCCATCACATATAAATGCAACACACCCTTCAACTCTTAAAATTCCATTATCGTTAAGATAAAGATTAGATTTATAGGTTTTCCCGCGTCTCGGATCATAGATTTTCCCGCCTTTAAATGTTTTCTGATTTATATCCTTAATCAAAAAATTATCTAAAATGTTTATTCCAACAAGAGGCCTTGATCTAAGAGATTTATCTTTATTTTGATCATCAAGTATTTGTTTTGGATCAACACCGTCTTCTACAAAAAGTGTTTCAATTTTTGCACAAATATAATCATCACAATTCTCAATCTTTACAATTGAGCCTGACGTCAACCAATGACCAAATATGTTAGTTTCACCAAAAATATTTGTGCTTATCAACAAGAAAGATAATATAAACGTATATTTTTTCATTTAAATCCCTGTTTCAACTGACTCCACAGTTCTCGGGTGTTTTGGTGTAGCGCTTTACTCTTCCTTGTCACCCTGTCCTAGAATTCCCTTTTCTTTCATCTGTTTTTCAAGCAGCAGAACTTTCCCAAATGCTGCCAAACCAAAAATAAATCCCATTATTGCTAATCCTTCCATAATTTCCTCTCTTTAATTCACTGTTCTGTTCTACTCGACGGTGACGAGTTCAGTTTGAGTGCAGAATTGAGATCATGATTTTTTCTGAACTCTCTATGGAACTTCAAATAAACCTCGATTTCTTTTTTATTCATTTCCCTTCCTAAGGGTAATCAAAGAAGTTGTTGCCAATATTACAAGCATCAATACAGCAAACTCTTTTTCTTCAACAATTGAAACAACAAGAATTGCTGCTGCCCACATAATTGATTGTGAAATTATTATTTTTTTATTCATTTAATTCTCTGTTCCAAATTACTCCACCGTTACCGATTTTGCCAAATTCCTTGGCTGATCAACATCGGTGCCTTTCAATAAAGCCACCCGATATGAAAGCATCTGGAGGGGCAGGGTATAGATTATGGCCTCAAGACTTTTAGGGACCGGCGGCATATCAATTACGATAATGCCCGGCTCACTGCTAAAGTCCGCGCTGCAATCAGCAAACACAAACAATTCACCGCCCCGAGCGCGCACCTCGTGAAGATTAGACTTGAGCTTATCCAGTAATTCATTATTGGGGGCAATAGTTACCACTGGCATCTCTTCGTCCACCAGCGCCAACGGCCCATGCTTTAGTTCACCCGAGGGATAAGCCTCGGCATGAATGTAGGAGATTTCTTTTAACTTTAGCGCGCCTTCAAGCGCTATGGGGAACTGTTCGCCGCGGCCTAAGAAAAGGGCATGATGCTTGTTGGCGAAGGCCTCTGACATCTTTTCAATGACCGGATCAAGGGCTAGCACACGCTCACAAAGACCTGGGAGTTGATGTAAGTTTTTAACCCACTCTGCTTCCATCTCAGCTGGCAAGCCAGTATGTCTTCCTAATGAAAGCGTTAGGAGTTGTAGGGCCACAAGCTGTGTCGTAAATGCTTTGGTCGAGGCCACTCCAATCTCAGGGCCCGCCATTGTCATCAGCGAAATGTCTGACTCTCGGACAAGGGAGCTGTTAGCCACATTACAAATAGCCACAAAGCCAAGGTAACTACTTTCTTTGGCCTTGTGAAGTGCGGCCAGAGTGTCTGCCGTCTCTCCTGATTGGGAGATAGTGACAAATAATGTTCCATCGGGTATTGCAACTTTGCGATAACGGTACTCACTAGCGACCTCAACTTGGCAGGGCACGCCAGCCATGTCTTCAAGCCAATACTTTGCCACTAATCCAGAATGAAAACTGGTTCCGCAAGCAACAATATGAATGTTTTTCGTCTGTGCAAAAAGGCTCTCAGCTTGATGCCCAAACACCGCCTCGAGAATATGGTCAGCCCCAATACGGCCGGCGAAAGTGTCGGCCAACACAGTTGCCTGTTCGAACATTTCTTTTTGCATGAAATGACGGTATTGCCCTTTATCGGCTCGCTGGTCCGTTTCACTCATCTGGTGGATTTCTCGTTTAACCGCTTTGCCGTTAGCGCCAAATACGCTGAAGGCCTCGCTGGAAAGCTCTACCACATCACCTTCTTCAAGATACACAAAGCGATCCGTGACCTGACGTAAAGCCATCTGATCAGAGGCGAGAAAGTGCTCATCTATACCAACGCCAACCACTAAAGGGCTGCCGCTCCGAGCGCCTACGATCAAGCCTGGATAGTCATCAGACATAACGCCCAAGGCATAGGCGCCCTCGAGGCGGGTAATGGTCTTTTGTACCGCGTCTCTAAGGTCGGTGCAAGTCTCAAGCTGTTGGTGGACAAGGTGCGCGATGACTTCGCTGTCAGTGTCAGACTGACTCTCATAACCCGCCGGACGCAGTTCCTCTCGGAGGGCATCGTGATTTTCAATAATGCCGTTGTGTACGATCGATATACCCGCCGACACATGGGGATGCGAATTTATGCTGCTAGGTGCTCCGTGGGTCGCCCATCGCGTATGAGATATTCCGGTATTGCCCGACACAAAGTTGCCTTTGCAGACAGCCTCTAGGTCAGCAACCTTGCCAATGGTTTTACGTGTCTGCAGCACGTTATCACTATCTAGAATCGACAGTCCCGCTGAATCATAGCCTCGATATTCAAGGCGATGTAACCCTTCAATAAGAATCTTATACACATTACGCTGAGCAGTAGCGCCAACTATTCCACACATTCTTTAATCTTCCTTTTCGCTTTTGGTTGGCCGCTTCCAGCCGTCAATATTTCGTTGCTTGGCTCGACTTACTGCTAACGCGTCTTTGGGGACATCTCCGGTGAGGGTGGAGCCGGCGCCGACAAACCCGCCGGCGGCGACCGTTATTGGTGCCACCAGTGTGCTATTAGATCCAACAAACACATTGTCTCCCAAGGTGGTCTTATGTTTATTAACGCCGTCGTAGTTGCAGGTAATCGTACCCGCGCCAATATTCACATTTTCTCCCAGCTCGGCGTCTCCGACGTAACTGAGATGATTGATTTTGCTTCCTTTCCCAACCTTTGCTTTTTTAGTCTCTACAAAGTTACCTACCTTTGTGTCACTGTCAAGAACAGTGCCCGGACGGAGTCGCGCGAAAGGCCCCACGATGGCGCGGTCTCCGACAATAGACCCTTCAACGATCGTGTTAGCCTTAATCTCAACGCCATCCCCGATAGTACTATCAGTGATAATACAATTGGGCCCAATCGAAACCCCACTGCCCATCATAACGCTGCCTTCAAACACGCAGTTAATGTCAATAAAGTTGTCAGTGCCGGCGGTTAACTCGCCACGCTGGTCGAAGCGCTCTGGATCGGCAAGGCTAGTGCCAGACGCCATTAGGGTTTCGGCTTGCTGCCGCTGGTGCGCCCGCTCTAATTGGCTCAATTGAATTCTATTATTCACGCCTTCTACCTCAGTGGCTGACTTAGGATGAATACTGCAAACCTCAACACCATTATCTCGAGCAATAGCGATTAGGTCTGTTAGATAATACTCTCCCTGAGCATTATTGTTGGTTATTTGTGGTAACCAGTCCCTTAACTGGCTGGCTTCTAAAGCCAATACACCTGTATTGACCTCAGTAATCTCTAGTTGCTCAGCTGTCGCATCTTTTTGTTCGATTATAGACGCTATTGCACCATCTTGATCTCGAACAATCCTCCCATAGCCGTCTGGCTGGTCAAGATGGATAGTCAGCAAGCCCATAGATTGGTCTGTTACTGCATTAAGAACGTCGGTGATAGTGGAGGGCAAAATAAGGGGAACATCGCCGTATAAAACCAATACTTTCGCGTGATCGCATAGATATGGCACCGCCATTTGAACAGCATGAGCTGTACCCAACTGTTCTTTTTGTTGAACAAAGCTGTGTCCTGCATTGGAAAACCCTTGCTCTACCATTTCGGCACCGTGACCGGTGACTATGATTCTTTTTGCGCCCGCGATTGTCTCCGTCGCTGCCACCACATGGCCCAACATTGAGCGGCCTGCCAATTTATGCAGCACCTTGGGCAGCGCGGAACGCATTCGCGAGCCTTTCCCTGCCGCCAAAATAATGATGTTGGTGTTCGTCATAGTGATATCACTTTCAAAAACGATTTAATGATTGTTCAAATGCTGCCACGGTACTGTTAATGCGGGCGTAACTCAAGTGCGCTGAGCTTATAGTGTATACCTTTTCGCATTGTTTTTTCTGTTCCTCCTTTTTAGGCTAGCTATCTATCGTAGCCAATACTTCGTCGTTTGCTTGTTCCGCTTGACCCAAGTTTCGCAGTATCAGAGGCCTAGATGATTTTTACTTTATAGCGCTTCAGCAATGACTCAGACAATACATAAGTTGACGCTCTAACCACCGCCTTGTTTGTCTTATTGCGTAGATTGCTATTTATATTCCATATATTGTAGAGTATTAGGCGTTGGTTTTGCCAAGCTATTGAACTAGAGACACTCACTGAGGCCACTCATGCCATTAACTATTAATACTAATGTTTTCATTACCTGCGCCGTTACGGGCTCTGGTAGCACCCAAGATCGCAGCTCTGAAGTGCCTCGCTCTCCGAAACAGATTGCAGAAAGCGCTATTAAAGCCGCCAAGGCAGGGGCTGCTATTGTGCATTGCCATGTGCGTGACCCAAAGACCGGCGTGGGCTCACGAGACCCCAAGCTGTATCGAGAGCTTACTGAGCGGATTCGTGATTCATCTACGGATGTGGTACTAAATTTGACTGCTGGCATGGGGGGCGATGTCGTGTTTGGTCCTTCATCGGCGCCTCTGCCTTTACAGGAAGGCACGGACATGGGCAGCGCTGAAAGCAGAATAGAGCCTATGGCTGATTGCTTGCCTGAAATCTGTACTCTAGATTGTGGCACGATGAATTTTGCAGAGGCTGATTATGTCATGACCAACACCCCAGGTATGTTGCGGGAGATGGGTGGCATGATGACTGAATTGGGCATTAAGCCAGAGATTGAAGCCTTTGATACGGGGCATCTGTGGTTTGCAAAACAACTAGTGGAAGAGGGCGTTCTCGATAGCCCGGCTTTAGTCCAACTGTGTATGGGAATTCCTTGGGGAGCTCCTAATGATTTGAACACCTATATGGCAATGGTGAACAATGTCCCCCGTGATTGGAACTGGTCTTCGTTCTCTATTGGGCGCAGTCAAATGCCTTATGTCGCGGCTTCCATTTTGGCGGGCGGTAATGTGCGGGTCGGCCTAGAAGATAACATTTGGCTAGAAAAAGGGGTCCTTGCGACTAATGAGGCTTTAGTCCAGAAGGCGGTCACCATTATCGACGCTATGGGGTCTAGCATTATGACTCCCCAGCAAGTGCGAGATCAGTTAGGCCTAACGAAACGAGCTCCGCGGTAATGGCGGCGAATGCCACCTCTCACAGTAGCCGTAATAAAAAAATACATTTCGCTGTAATTGGCGGCGGCGTTATCGGTGGTGGCTGGGCCGCTCGCTTTTTATTAATGGGCTATGACGTCAGTGTTTTTGACACGGCCCCAGACGCGGAAAGAAAAATAAATGAGGTGCTTAAAAATGCCCGCCGTTCACTGCCTGGCTTGTACGAACATGTTTTGCCA
The DNA here is from genome assembly GCA_018654575.1 of Porticoccaceae bacterium. Taxonomy (GTDB): domain Bacteria; phylum Pseudomonadota; class Gammaproteobacteria; order Pseudomonadales; family Porticoccaceae; genus HTCC2207. The sequence continues at coordinate 125,152 of JABILI010000097.1, read as the reverse complement.
AAGGAAGGGCAGCTTGTATTTTGCCCCAGCATTGCCGAAGCCGTTAGAAATGCTGGGTGGATAAGCGAAAGTATTCCCGAGCGTTTAGATATTAAGCACTTGGCTTACACTGAAATACAGTCTCACTGCCCAGAAAATGCAATTATTGCCTCCTCGACGTCTGGCTTTAAACCCTCAGAATTACAAAGACATGCCTCCAATCCCAAACAAATTATCGTTGCTCATCCCTTTAATCCGGTTTACTTGCTTCCCTTAGTGGAGCTAGTCGGCGACGCTCAAACAACTGAGCATGCTGCCAACATTTTATCTGATCTTGGGATGTACCCATTAAGAGTCCGCAAAGAAATTGATGCCCATCTAGCTGACCGTTTGCTGGAGGCAGTGTGGCGAGAAGGCCTTTGGTTGATCAATGATGGCGTTGCTACAACGAGGGAAATTGATGACGCTATCCGTTATGGCTTCGGCCTGCGCTGGGCGCAGATGGGAATGTTTGAAACCTACCGAATAGCGGGTGGTGAGGCAGGCATGGCGCACTTCATACAGCAATTTGGCCCGGCCTTAAAATGGCCTTGGACCAAGCTTATGGACGTGCCAGAACTCACCGATGAGCTAGTCGATAAGATCGCCAGTCAATCAGATCAGCAGTCTGGACAATATTCGATCAGAGCATTGGAGCGTATTCGCGACGACAATTTAGTCGGCATGATGCGGGCGTTAAAGGTCAAAGATTGGGGGGCAGGCAACCTGCTTAACCAGGTTGACCAAACCCTAAGCGTAGAAGCGGACACCTTCACTGCACCGCCCGCGCTAGGCGATTCTGTTTGCACCACTCGCCGTGTTGTTCCGTCTAGCTGGGTGGATTATAACGGGCATATGAATGACAGCCATTATGGCGAAGTCTTTTCTAAGGCCAGTGATGAGTTATTGGCCGGCATGGGGGCTGATCAAGATTATGTGTCGCAAGGGTATAGTTATTTTACGGTTGACCTACAAATTAGTTATTTGGCAGAGTGTTTGGCTGGAGACGCACTTGCCGTTTTCACATCAATTATGTTGGCCGAAGGCAAAAAACTAAAGCTGGCCCATGAGATGAAAAATGCGGAGGGTGAACTCTGTGCAACATGCTCACAGTTTTTGCTACATGTTGATTTGAATACGCGCAAATCTTGCCCTCCCCGGCCGCCTATTGCTGCTGCCTTGGCTCGATTACAATAGGCAATCTACTATAAAAGGAGGTGAATATGAGCGCAAATAACCTTATTCCGACACCTGACAACTGGTACTGGCCGCCAAGCCAAAACATTGCTTCAGTCGAGATCAATGATAATGCAATTCTGGTGTTATGGGACAACGACAAGCGCTCTACGCTACATCCTTTATGGCTGAGAGACAACTGTTGCTGCGCACTCTGCTTGCATCAGGTAACTCGAGAAAATTTGTTAGATTTACGGGATATTCCTGCAGATATTCAGGCCTTATCGCTTGAGATTGATGCTGAAGGTGCTCTTTGTATAACCTGGCCAGAGCGCTCTCATGTGAGCCGGTTTAATCCCGCCTGGCTCTATGCTAATAGCGTACAGCCGCCAGCGCCCCTCGTTAGCTCTGAATTTTGGGGCACCGCGCAACTCCCTGAGCCGCCGACTTTTTATGCCCTCGATGGCCTGATCAGTGACGCGCTGTTATATGATGTCCTTGTTTCTGTTGGCCGTCATGGGCTTGCGCGCCTGAGAGACTTGCCAACAGATCTAGAGCTCGTTGAGGACTTTGCTCTGCGTATAGGTGCGATTAGGGAGACTCATTTTGATCGAATTTTCGACGTAATCTCAAAGGCCGATGGTGACAGTAATGCCTATACCAGCGAATATCTAGCCGCTCATACTGACATACCAACGCGAGAATCACCTCCAGGCATCCAAATACTTCACTCCCGAGTTGCCGACGCTCAAGGCGGTGAAAGCTTAATGACTGACGGTTTCAAGGTGGCTAAAGATATTGAGCAGGAATTTCCTGGCCACTATAAGACGCTAACGTCTACAAAATGGTGTTATGCAAATCGAGCAGGGCCCAAAGATTATCGCTGGGAAGCACCCACCATTGGTTTAGATGATGCAGGCAAATTACTGGAAATACGCATGCTTCCGTTCTCTCGAGCTCCCTTACAAGGAAGCTTCGAGGACATCAAAGAGGCGTATGCCGCGTTAAGGTGCTACATGGAAAAAGCAAACTCGCCAGAGTATCAAATGAGCTTTCCTTTTAAGGCGGGTGACCTCATTATCTTTGATAATCGTCGTATTTTGCATGGTCGCACAGCGTATGATCCAAACTCTGGAGATCGCGCACTTCGTGGCACCTATCTTGACCGTGATGACGTGCTGTCTAAAATCCGACAGCTCCAGCGCCAATTTTTGTCCGATAGTTAACGTCCGTTTTTCAGGCAAAAAAAAGGGCGCTCTAAAGCGCCCTTTCTCCCAACTAAGCCCTTAGAAACGGAAGCTTACTCGCGTACCTATCGTACGAGGCCTATTCGTCATAACACGGTCATCCCAATTAACCGCATTACGGAACACTTCCCCTCGTTCATCAGTAAGGTTTCGCACATACATTTCAGCTACCCAGGAATCACGATCAATACCAACTGAAGCATTTAGAATTTGGTAATCCCCTTGCTTATACCTCTTGGTCTGAAGGCTGCCCCCATCGAAAAGATTATTATACGATGAGCCCGTATAGATGTAGCTTGCTTGCATAAACCAGTCTGTGTTGAAGCCGTATCGTGTCGACAAATTCCACTTTACCTCTGGCACGCGAGGCAATGGTGTGCCACTTGCCGCAGTAGGTGCCGCTAGTCCGTCACTCTTGAAGTAATCTTGGCTCAACTCAGCTTGTATATAAGAGGCGGCACCGGTAAGGCTCCATGTCTCCGTTAGCATAAGGCTAAAGTCAGCCTCAAACCCATCACTCTTAGCTTGTCCAATATTATAGGTTAGCGTCACGGGTGATATCGACGTGTCTAAACGCGAAAACTGGAAATTATCCCAATCTTGCAGAAAGGCTGACGCATTAACCTGCATACGACCATCCAATAGAGTCGCCTTAATGCCCACCTCATATGAAGTCAAGAAGTCCGGCGTAAAGTCACATTGTGCGCCTGTGGCATCGTCTCTTCCCTGACCACCATAATCCGCAGTATTTCCGACTGAACAGAACCGGTTAAGTCCGCCGGGTCGATAACCCTCGCCCCAAGCTCCATAAACCATGAGGTCTTCGTTCAATGCCCACTCGCCGGTCACACGATACACTTCATCCTTTGACGCTGTTACACGATTAGCATCCACACAGTCCGCCCCGTAGTTATTCTGCGGCCGATAGACCCCTGATGCCGCTTGTGCTGCAGCGCTAGGGCCACCGCCACAAGGCCACCAGACCGTGCCAGAGAAGCCATCCAAAAAGCTCTCAGCATCGAATTGCCGCATACTAGCGGAGACCGTTAGATTGTCTGCGATGTCATAGGTGATCTCGCCAAAAATTGCGGTCTCTTCATAGCTACGACGAAAATCTGTGGTCCAATAGATATCAGGTGCGTCAATAGCGGTGATCATTCCTAGGTCAGCAAGTCCTAAAACATGCCATTCTGCATCATGACTGTTTTTAACATCGACCGAGTAGTAACCTAGCTGCCAGCGGAGCGTCTTGCTTGAATCGGAAGCATAGCGCACTTCCATTGTTTCGCGCTTAAGTTTGGAATGGCCCTCATACTGCTCGCGGGGATCAGAACAACCATAATACGCCGCATAGCAAGAATAGTAAGGTTGCACAAAGCCAGCAGATACATAGTAATCACTGTACATAGAGTAGTCCGCACGCGATTCATAGTCCCGATCAAGATCGCCATAGTTGAAGGTAAGAGTACCCCCTCCTATCTCGCCCTCTACCTTAAGAGAATATTGAGTCCACTCATCATCCAGGCTATCAGGCATTATACGAAAAACCTGTAAATCGCCGACAGTTGGATCGTGATCCCAAACTCCATCGGACTCTAGGTCTTGCTGTATGATACTCGCTGTAGCTGTCCAGCTATCGTTAAGATCAACTCGCAATGCGGCTCTAAGCCCTGTCGTGGTGGCTTCATTAAAATTATCGCCGGCCACATTACCGATATCACCCTCAGTATAGTTGTTGTAGGTGAAGTCAGGCGCCATAGCTGCTGCCTGCTCTACTGTCGCGCCACCAGCTACAAGCCCATCTCGAATATAACCATGAGAGAAGGTATGCTCGCCACGCACATTGTCAATAAACCCCGCATCATGCTTTGAGTAGCCAACAATCCTTAGTGCTACAGAATCTGTTATTGGGACATTGATAAATCCTTCAATAGTGTTGCCTACACCGCCGCTTTTTGGAGAGTTGACATCCAAGTCTAGTCCCCCAGAAAATTCGCTAGTGTCAGGCTGATTCGTAATAATCCGCATGGCTCCTGACTGGGCGTTTGCCCCAAACAAAGTACCTTGAGGACCAGCAAGAACCTCGATACGGGAAGCGTCGTAGATATGTGGATTTAAATATGCACCCGTAGCTGTGACTGGCTGGTCATCCAAATAAACAGCAACACTGGGGTTTGCTCCCAGAGAGCTCTCACCACCGGATGAAATTCCACGAATATAGACGTTTCCGCTGCCTGGCCCTAAGCCGATATAGCTAACATTGGGCAACATAGTCACATAATCTTCAAGATCGGTGATATTGAGGTTCTCAAGGGTTTCTTCTCCTAGAACCGCAATAGACATAGGAATGTCTTGCACGCTTTCTGCGCGCTTGGTTGCGGTTACTACTATCTCTTCTAATTGCTGCGCAGCGGCGGCTGGCGCAAGGCCTACTGTTAGTGCAGCAATAACTGCTGCCAGTGGTTTCGGAGAGTATCTCCGTGCTCGTGATGCTTTTAAATTGCCGGTGCTTCTTGTCATAAGATTATCCCTCTTGTCTGCAAGTGATGTGCTCTTTTTCTCTTTTCTTAATGTAAAACACTGCCGAATAAGCAGCTTTTGGAAAACCCACCTAGCCGCTACCCTAACCCCTGAGATTAAGGCTTTTTTGACTGTAGCACAGCCTCTCTACTTTTTGTATCGAGAACTCAACATTAATGCTGTTATGAATTAATGACAGGCGGCTAAATAATGCGGTCTGTCCCTCGGCTCATGATTAAAAAATCTATGGCGTCAAGGCTTAACTATTTCAGACTATGCCCAAATCGCAACTTTTAAGCACGTTGTTGAGCGGCCCTAAATATTCTTCGTAATGCCGCCATTGGTCTAAGCCGCCGCGAAAAATCGGCTGGCGAACCTGTTCAGAACTTGCCGAACGAACGGCCCTATCGTTCTCATGAAACCTTACACAGGCATCCTCAAAAGGCAGACTACAGTGATCAAGTAACCGGGCGACTTGCCCCTCCAAATCTGTAACAACATTTTCATAATGTACTGTAAGCGTTTGCTCAGGGATAATCTTCTGCCAATGCCCCATCAAACGATGGTAGTCAACATAATAATGGCCGATATCCTCTAGGCTATAAGTGAACGGCTGCCCCTCGGCAAAGAGCTGTTTGAAATTAGCAAAACAGGCTGCCATTGGGGCTCTTCGCGCATCAATGATCGTAGCATTAGGTAAAATTGCACGGATGAGGCCAATGTGCATGAAATTATTAGGTAGTTTATCAATAAATTTTTTGCCGGTGGTTCTATAGACCGAGCAGGCATCAAGATATTGCTGTCCCAGAGCAACGCGCTCGTCACTGTTTAAATCCGCTAGGAGTCTTGGGTACCTGCGGCGCTCTCCTCGCTTGCGTGTCCCCTCTAGCTGGGCCGCGATGCGACTAATGAAATGTAGCTCTGCGGTAGCCTCTACCTGTGAATGGCTTGCCAATATCTGCTCAAGTAATGTGGAGCCTGACCGGGGCAGGCCCACAATAAAAATTGGGCTCGAATCAGGATGTCCTCCAGCATTAAATTGAGCCATGAAGCTCTCATCACACACAGCAATGCTGTCATCAATCCGGTGAGCATTATCTTTAGAATCGTAGCCGCTATAGCGTCTCTTTATTTCATTGCCGGTCTTATATGCATCGAAAGAGCCCGCGTAATCCTTTAAATCTTCGAGCGCTTTGCCCACAGCAAAAGCCAGATGGTATTTATCCGGGCTATCGCCTTCTAAGGCATGCAGCTGGTTTGACATTTCCTCCACTTCAGGCGCCGTAAACTTAACCGTTTTTAAATTGGCCAAACTCCAATAAGCATCGCCATGCCCGGGGTCAACCTCGATAGCTCGACGGTAAATAGTCGCGGCTTTTTCTCCCTGCCCAGAATAACGCAAAGAGTGACCGTAGCTGGTCAAAATCGCAACGGCATCAGGCGCACGCGCAAGTACATCTTCATAAACGACGTGCGCTTCATCGAAGCGCCCAGCGCTTGACGCTACAGCGGCATGTAATGCTTTATAAGCAATATTATTAGAATCAATTGTAATCAGGCGGCTAACCTCTTTCATAGCGGCTTCAAATTTATCCTGCTTAGAAAGTGCTAAGGCATATTTGTGCCGTGCCCTGTGATAGTCGGGTGCCAGCTCTAAACACCGCGCATAGAGCTGCACGGCTTCTTCCATAATGCCAAGCTTATAGCCAATGTCACCTAGCAATCTAATAGCGTTTACATCAGTAGGGTGGACGCGTAAATATTCTCGGCAAATGCCCTCTGCAACACCAACTCTACCTGAAGCGAATAACTCAGTAGCTTTTCGCAACGCGGGGTCTACGTCCTGGGTTAAGACGGCCCTTGCATGGGCTTTAGCGGCAGCGCTTTCATCTCCTTGGGCTAAAAGGACATCACTAAGCGCAAGCAAAGCCGGCGAAAATTTGGGGTCCATGTCGACCGCTTTTTGCAATTCCACTGCGGCAGCAGATAGCTGGCCTCTAGAAGACAACGCTAACGCTAGCTCATGCCGCCCCTGGACAACACTTGGTGCCAACAGTAAAAACTCAGACAGCCTTTGGATAGCCTCGTCTAGCGACCCGTTACGACGCAATGCAACACCTAGCAAAAATAATGCCGGTGGGTGTTTTGAGTCGGCGGCCACTGCCTGCGTCGCTTCTTTTAGTGCTTGCTGTATGTTGCCTGCCTGTAAGCTGCCTCGAGCAGCCTCAACCAGCGCCTTAACATTGCCTTCATTGTTCATATTGTCAATCGCCTTACTGTTTGCAAGAGCACCGTACTTATAAAAATGCCTACGCCAGATTAACCGCCGCAAAAAGCATTAATGTTGCACATTTTCTGCCAGAATACTGCGATGCCTTTTGCGGCATCTTGCCTGTTAAGTTATTAAGTATACACATGAACCTTTTTACAAGTATATGCCGAGAGGTTGAGGAGGATGGAACGCTTTCTAGAGCCCTTTGCGGTTTTTCTTGCGTGCAAAAAAAAGAGCAGCCAAGCTACTCTTTTTTGTATTTGGCGGTCTCAGCCGCCCAGTTTTTTCCGCAGCGTTTGTACCGTTCTTAACTGAGCTGTAGCCTCTGCTAACATGGCTGCCGCTTTAGCGTATTCAATCTCACCAGTTTGGTTGGCAATCGCTTGTTCGGCTGATTTGACTGCCTCGGCAGCGGCAGCCTCATCGATGTCACCAGCACGCACAGCGGTGTCTGCTAGAATCGCAATGCTTCCCGGTTGTACTTCTAAATAGCCGCCAGAGAGGTAATACACTTCCTCTTCACCGTTTTCTTTGACCAGTCTTACTGGTCCAGGCCTCAAATCACTTAACAGCGGGGCATGGCCAGGAGTGATTCCCAGCTCGCCCAATGATCCTGTGGCAACGACCATTTCAACCGCCCCTGAAAACAGGGATTCGTCTGCACTTACGATGTCACAATGAACGGTTATAGCCATTTTTACAGCCCATGCTTACTCAAGGTTAAAGGTTTTTGCTTTTCTCAACAGCCTCATCAATAGAGCCAACCATATAAAAGGCCTGCTCTGACAGACCATCGTATTCGCCATCTAAGATCCCTTGGAATCCAGCAATGGTGTCTTTCAAAGAAACGTACTTACCTGGAGACCCAGTGAAGATTTCAGCAACATGAAACGGCTGTGACAAGAAGCGCTCAATTTTACGCGCCCTAGACACTGCTAGCTTATCTTCTTCAGAAAGCTCATCCATCCCCAAAATGGCAATAATGTCTTTCAGCTCTTTGTAGCGCTGCAATACTGATTGAACGCCACGCGCACATTCATAATGCGCTTGACCAATAATCAAAGGATCAAGCTGCCGAGAGGTCGAGTCAAGAGGGTCAACCGCAGGATAAATCCCTTTGGAGGCAATATCTCGACTCAATACAACAGTAGAGTCCAAGTGAGCAAAAGTGGTCGCAGGGGATGGGTCCGTCAAATCATCGGCTGGCACATAAACCGCTTGAACCGATGTGATCGATCCTGTCTTAGTAGACGTAATACGCTCCTGAAGTGTACCCATTTCCTCGGCTAAGGTTGGCTGATAGCCAACTGCTGAAGGCATACGCCCCAACAATGCAGATACTTCGGTGCCCGCCAATGTGTATCGATAGATATTATCAACAAACAGTAATACATCTTTACCTTCATCACGAAACTTTTCAGCCATGGTCAAACCAGTCAAGGCAACTCGCAATCTGTTTCCGGGTGGCTCATTCATCTGACCATAAACCATAGCAACCTTAGACTCGCTTGGGGTCTCGATGTTAACAACACCTGACTCCTGCATCTCGTAGTAGAAATCATTGCCTTCACGAGTACGCTCACCAACACCGGCAAATACAGACAAACCACTGTGCTCAGTGGCGATGTTGTTAATCAATTCCATCATGTTTACAGTCTTGCCAACGCCTGCACCACCAAATAGACCAACCTTTCCGCCTTTAGCAAAAGGACAAACTAGATCAATAACTTTAATTCCAGTCTCAAGCAATTCATCTGAAGCGGCCAATTCATCATAAGGCGGAGGCTTGCGGTGAATTGCCATTGTTTCTTTTGCTCCAATGGGGCCTTTCTCGTCGATTGGGTTGCCTAAAACATCCATGATACGTCCAAGAGTTTCAATGCCTACAGGCACGGAGATCGGAGCCTTAGTATTATCTACGCTCAGTCCACGACTAATACCTTCTGATGAGCCCATGGCAATAGTTCGAACCACTCCGTCGCCCAACTGCTGCTGAACTTCCAAGGTTAGACCCTTGCCATCAACCACTAGTGCGTCATACACACTGGGCACCTGATCTCGCGGGAATTCCACATCGACAACAGCACCAATAATTTGTACGATTCTTCCACTGCTCATTTCCGGTTCCTCTTCACTAACCCTTTTAAAATTCGTTTGGCTTTATACTGCCGCCGCGCCGCTTACAATTTCTGACAGCTCTTGGGTAATAGCTGCCTGACGCGCTTTGTTATAAAGCAGTTGCAATTCATCTATCATCTCACCAGCATTTTCGGTGGCATTTTTCATCGCAAGCATTCGCGCTGCTTGCTCACAGGCCTTGTTTTCAACAACACCTTGGTACACTTGAGCCTCAATATATCTAATCAAAAGACCATCTAACAATTCCTGAGCATCGGGCTCATAAATATAATCCCAGTGATGGGAGAGTCTTTCATCACCAGCCGGCGCCAAAGGCAACAACTGCTCTACACATGGCGTTTGGGTCATGGTGTTGACAAACTCATTGCTAACCACAAACAGTTTGTCGATACGCCCCTGATCGAACGAATCTAACATCACCTTGACGCCTCCAATCAAATCCTGAGCCAGAGGCTCGTCGCCAACATCTTTAATCGCCGCAACCACGTTACCGCCGACCGCACCAAAGAAGCTCGCCGCCTTGTTGCCTACCACGCAGATATCAACTTCGACATCTTGGTCAGACCACTCTTTCATTGATCGCAGAGCCGCCTTAAACAGATTAATATTTAGCCCTCCACAGAGGCCACGGTCAGTAGACACAATAACGTAGGCAACCCGCTTCACATCTCTTTGCTCTAAGTACTGATGCTTATACTCAGACACAGCATTGGCGATGTGACTGACAACATCTCGAATGCGTTGGGAGTAGGGCTTTCCCAGCAACATGCGTTCTTGGGCTCGACGCATCTTACTCGCAGCAACCATTTCCATGGCGCTGGTAATTTTCTGCGTGCTACCAATGCTAGCAATTTTGGTTTTAACTTCTTTTCCGATTGCCATCTCTTATGCCTATTTACCCTAGCCGACTTACCACGTTTGCGTTGCGATGAACTTTTCTAATGCCGCTTTAAATCCTGCTGCAATATCGTCGTTGTAGTCGCCAGACTGATTAATCTTATCCATAAGATCCCCGTGCTCTGCTTTCATATAAGAAAGAAGTGCGGACTCAAAATCACCAATCTTATTAACTTCAATAGCTTTCAAAAAGCCCTGATCAGCGGCAAAAATCATGACGCCCATTTCAGCAATGCTCTGAGGAGAGTACTGTTTCTGCTTCATCAACTCCGTCACGCGCTCGCCGTGGTCTAGCTGTGCTTTAGTCGCCTCATCCAGATCAGATGCAAACTGTGAGAAAGCCGCTAATTCACGATACTGTGCCAACGCGGTACGAATACCACCAGAAAGCTTCTTGATTATTTTAGTTTGCGCTGCTCCACCGACACGTGAGACAGATATACCCGCATTCATCGCTGGCCGAACACCCGCATTAAACATGTCAGCCTCAAGGAAGATCTGCCCATCGGTAATCGAAATTACGTTGGTTGGAACAAATGCAGACACATCACCTGCCTGGGTTTCAATAACCGGCAATGCTGTCAATGACCCAGTTTGGCCTTTAACCTCACCACTCGTAAATTTCTCAACGTAATCGGAATTCACTCGCGCCGCTCTCTCTAAGAGACGAGAGTGCAAATAGAACACGTCACCAGGATAGGCTTCACGTCCTGGTGGGCGTTTCAAGAGAAGTGAAATTTGACGATAAGCCCAAGCTTGCTTGGTCAAATCATCATAGATGATTAACGCATCTTGCCCACGGTCTCGGTAGTATTCGCCCATCGAGCAACCGGCAAATGGCGCCAAGTATTGCATGGCCGCCGGGTCAGCAGCTGTGGCTGCAACTACGATTGTGTGCTCCATGGCACCGTGCTCTTCCAACTTTCGAACCACAGCTGCCACAGAGGCTGCTTTCTGGCCGATTGCCACATAGACACACTTAACGCCCGAACCTTTCTGGTTGATAATGGCATCAACAGCAATGGCCGTCTTCCCTATCTGGCGGTCACCAATAATTAGCTCTCGCTGACCACGGCCGATTGGCACCATAGCGTCAACCGCTTTTAAACCAATTTGCACAGGCTGATCGACTGACTGACGCTCGATAACACCAGGAGCCACTTTCTCAAGCGCATCGGTAAGAGCGGCATTGACCGGCCCCTTACCATCAATTGGATTGCCCAAGGCATCGACAACACGGCCTTCAAGCTCTGGACCAACTGGAACTTCCAGTACTCGCCCAGTGCATCGTGCTTTTTGGCCTTCAGCCAGTGATTGGTAATCGCCCAACACAACAGCGCCGACAGAGTCGCGCTCAAGGTTAAGTGCCATACCGAAAACCCCGCCATCGAACTCAATCATTTCGCCATACATTACATCGGCTAGGCCGTGTATACGAATGATTCCGTCCGATACGGAAACAATGGTGCCCTCATTTTGGGCTTCTGATGAAACATCAAGGTTATCAATACGACTCTTGATAATTTCGCTGATCTCTGATGGATTCAGTTGCTGCATGCTTAGGCCTCAATCCTTAGTAATTTAGTGTCTCGGCAAGTTTGGTCAAACGACCGCGAATGGAACCGTCGATAACGGTGTCCCCGGCACGGATAACCGCACCACCCAACAGGCTCTTATCTAAACTAACCTGCATATTTACTTTGCGTTCTAATTTTTCACTCAGCGCCTCAGACAACATCTGCTCCTGAGCAGCGTCCAACGTCTGAGCCGAAGTTACTTCCACATCAATCGCTTTTTCACGATTAGCTTTCATAATTTCGAACTGATGAGAAATTTGTGGCAATAATGTTAAACGTCTATTTTCAGACAGAATAACCACAAAGTTCTCCTCTGCTGCATCAAGAGCATCACCGCAAATGTCAATAACGGTTGACGCCTGTAATGCCGCAGTTGAGCTAGGCGAACCCAACAGCTTAACAACCGCGGGCTGCTGGGTTACCGCTGCCGCAGTGGCTAGGCTTTGTGCCCAACCTTTCAGATCCTTAGCATCCACAGCAAATTCAAACGCTGCTTTGGCATAGGGTCTAGCTAAGGTGCTCAATTCTGCCATGGTAAACCTCGTTTAGAGCTGTGTGGCCAGTTTATCGACCAACGCTCGATTAGCTTCATCATCAAGCGACGCCTCGAGAATCTTTTCGGCTCCTGCAAGCGCTAACCCCGCCACCTTAGAGCGAAGCTCCTCTTTGGCCCGATTAATTTCTTGCTCAATTTCTGCTTCTGCCGCGGCCTTGAGCCTATCGCCTTCTGCGACAGCCAGGACCTTTGCTTCATCAACAATCTGATTTGCGCGCTTGTTAGCCTGATCAACGATTCCAGCAGCCTCCTGCTTGGCCTCTTTCATCTGGTCTGTAGCGTCGCTCTTAGCTGCCTCTAGATCGCGCATCGCGCGATCAGCTGCGTCAAGGCCGTCAGCAATTTTTTGCTGTCGCTCTTCCATGGCACCAATAATGACTGGCCAAACAAACTTCATGCAAAACCACACAAAGATTGCGAACGTCACCATCTGGCCAAAAAGCGTTAAATTAATATTCACGCCATCACCTCATTAATTAAGGTTGGTTTAAAAAATTACTTTCTGTTAAGCGCCTACACTAGGAGCAACAACAAAGATCAAGTACATAGCAATACCAACGCCAATAATAGGCACAGCATCAATCAAACCTGCCAAAAGGAACATTTTCCCCTGTAGCATAGGGCCCAATTCTGGTTGACGGGCTGTTCCTTCGATCAACTTTCCACCCAACAATCCCATACCAATAGCTGCGCCCAACGCGCCCAATCCGAGCATAATTGCCGCTGCAATAATTACAAGTTCCATCGTAGACTCCCGATTTCAATAGTTATAAATAAAAACAAAGTTAATGGTCTTCTTCATGCGCCATACTAAGGTAGACGATCGTAAGCACCATAAAAATAAATGCCTGTAAGGTAATAACCAAAATATGGAAAATCGCCCAACCCCACTGCATTAACCCACCACCCAGAGCAAACACACCACCACCGATCGTCAACAAACCTAACGTCAGTAACACTGTTCTACCCGTAGAGATCTTTCCTTTGAGGTTCATCCAACAGACCCCACAAACCAAGACAAAAATAACCAACCAAAAAGCACCATTGGTTTCAGTACCAAATAATTGTGCATTCAAACCACCGAAGACCAGGCCCGATCCTGCGCCTGCAGCGAACATCATTGCAATAAGAATGAAGATCATCTCGCCCGCGTACATGTTTCCAAATAACCGCAACCCTAGTGAGAAGGGCTTGGCCAACAGACCAACCAGCTCCATAAATAAGTTGATGGGAATGAAGGCCCAGTGATTAAACGGGTGCATGGTCAATTCTTTAATAAACCCTGTGCCTTTTATCTTGATGTTGTAATAAATCATCAAGATGAAAACACCTAGCGCCATACCCATGGTGATATTGGGGTCAGTTGAAGGGACAATTTTCTGATACCCCACACCAGCCAAACCCATCAACTTAGGCACTAAATCAACCGGAAGAAGATCCATTAAATTCATCAAGAAGATCCATACAAAAATAGTAAGCGCCAACGGCGCGACCATCTTGTTACGCCCGTGAAAACTATCTTTCACCGAGCCATCAATAAACTCGACGATCAGCTCAATAAAGTTAAGCATTCCAGAAGGTACGCCTGTCGTCGCGCGCACTGCTGCTCGCCTAAATAACCAGCAAAACAAAACACCAAGGCCTATCGACCAAGCCATAGAATCAACATGAATCGCCCAGAAACCCATCGCTGCCGCTTCACTAGCACCATGTGCCATTGTCCAAGTGTCGGCACCCAAAACCTCCAATCCGCTTTCGGTGTGACGCTCAAAGCCGGCCGGCAATTTTCCATAGACCAAGTTTTGAAGGTGGTGCTGAATATATTCAGTTGTGCTTGCGGGATTCTCGCCTGACATCTACTTATCTCAAACCTAAAGGCGGCACTCAGTAACATCACTTGCGTGCCAATTATTTTTTATTTTAATGCTTTTACCATCAGTACTATTTGCAAAGGGATCATGGCAACAAAAGCAACCGCAAACCCAAAAATATTCACACTATCAAACAAAACAAAAGTGGCAATGCATCCCGAAGCGGTTAGTAATACCTTGCCAGCCTCACCCCGGTACATTGAACTTAAAACCTTATCTGCTTGGTTTGCTCCAGCATATTTAAATGCCTGGAAGGTAAACCATGCCTGAGGGAGAACCTGACACAACCCCCCAAAAAAAACCGAGAGCGCCGCGTTTAAACTAAACCATGCCGCTCCAAACGTTAGCGCCAGTAACACTAAAAACTGAATGAGCGAAACTTTAAAAACCGGCGGTCTTGAAATGGTCGTCATCAAAGGGCCTTGCCGCCTTGTTCCCAAAATCTTTGCCGAGCCATCTTAACCCACTCGGAAGCGGTGGGCATTATAGGTTTACTCGGGGTGTTATTCAACACAAACATGCGGGTTATATATTAATAATTCATCTTCCTGATAGTGCTTAGCCATCTATTTTATGTGGGCAAGAATCCCCTCCAACTCATCAACACTGTTGTATTTCACCGTTAGGGTTCCTGAGCCTTTTGCGCTATGCTTAATTAGTACCGCAGCGCCGATTTTTTCAGAGAGGTCCTCTTGCACCCTGATGATGTCAGTATTAACCGTAGAAGGCTTCGCCACACCCGGCTCGGTAGTGCCAAGCTGCATCTTCTTTACTAGAGCCTCAGTTTGCCGAACCGTCATTGAGTTAGCCGCCACCTCTCGCCCCGCCTTCACTTGTCGCTCTCCCTCTAGGGCGAGCAAGCACTTAGCATGGCCCAACTCAATCTCCCCTAATTCCAGTTGCCGCTGAACAGCACTATCGAGGGTTGCTAGGCGCATTAAGTTGGTCACGGCAGTTCTTGATTTACCCACCGCCTCAGCAACCTGCTGCTGTGTTAGCTTAAACTCATCCTGGAGCCTTAATAAGGCCTGACTTTCTTCTATGGCATTGAGATCTTCGCGCTGTGTGTTTTCAATTAACGCCATCGCGATCGCAGTTTCATCACTAATATCACGAACAATAGCGGGGATTGTATCAATTCCGGCTTGCTGGGTTGCCCTCCAGCGGCGCTCACCGGCTATTATTTCATATTTGTTTTCGCCCAACATGCGTACAACAATGGGTTGCATAACCCCTTGCTGAGAGATGGAGCTTGCTAACTCTTGTAAGGCGTGAGGATTTAAATCTCTACGCGGTTGATACTTGCCTCGCTGCAAAAATTCAACGGGTAGTTCAGCTAACGTCCCATCGCCAAACGCCTGTATTGCGTTTTCTTCGCTCGCGTCGGCTTGGTCTTCGTTAAAACCAAGAAGCGCATCTAATCCTTTTCCTAAACTTTGTCGTTTTGCCACCATCTTATTGCGCCTTCAAGGTGTTTGTATTTGTCGGTTGTTGTTTCTCTAACCGAAGTATTTCTCCAGCCAAAGCAAGGTAAGCTAAAGAACCTTTTGAGTTGCGGTCATACGCCAACGCAGGTAAACCGTGACTCGGTGCTTCCGCTAGCCTTACGTTTCTTGGAATACTAATTCGATAGACCCGGTCGCCAAAATACCTTCTAAGTTGCGCTGACACTGCATTAGTGAGACTGCTACGCGGATCATACATGGTTCTTAAAATACCCTGAATCCGCAGTTTTGGATTGATAAGCTTAGCAATTTGCCGAATGGTGTTGTTTAAATCAGACAGTCCCTCCAGAGCATAGTATTCGCATTGCATGGGTATTATAACGCCGTCGCTAGCAACCAACGCATTCACCGTCATCATATTTAATGAAGGCGGGCAATCAATGATAATAAAGTCGTAATTACTCGCAATCCGATTTAACGCATGACGTAGTCGCGTTTCTCGACCAATTTCCTGCATTAGTTCTACTTCCGCCGCCACCAAATCTCTGTTGGCTGGCAATAAATCATATCCGCCGGCTTCGGTGGTCACAACAACCTCTTCTATCGAGTTCTTCTCAGTTAAAACGTTATAGACGCTGAGCTGACAGCTTTGTTTGTCAACGCCAGACCCCATAGTAGCGTTACCTTGAGGGTCAATATCGACGAGTAAAACTCGCTGCTTGTAAGCATGAAGAGAGGCGGCCAAGTTGACGCTTGTTGTTGTTTTACCAACACCTCCTTTTTGATTTGCTATCGAAATAATCTTCGCCAACGTTCTGTTTCCCACTAAATATAATTTATGTTTTTACTATTTTTATTAAATGCCGCTGGCCGCCAACACCGGGAACATTTATCGAGTTTAACGTTTCGACCTTATAGTTTTTCGGCAGTTCACTCAACTCTGTTTGCGGTAATTTACCTTTCATTGCTAAAAAACAACCATTTTTATTGAGGAGGTGTTGACAGTTTTCAACCATATCACCTAAGGAGCTAAACGCTCTACTTAAAACACAATCATAAGTTTGTTTTGGGTAAAAGTCCTGTACTCGCTGGTTCACTTCCGAAATATTATTCAAGCCTAACTCTAGTTTTGTTTGGAATAAAAAGCGCGTTTTCTTACCGTTGCTATCAAGCAGGGTAAAGTTTTTATTTTGGTTAATAATGGCGAGAGGGATGCCTGGTAGGCCCGGGCCAGTGCCCACATCGATGAAGCGCTCGCCCTGGAGCTCTGCTGAGATTGCTAGGCTGTCTAAAAGATGTAGGTTAATCATGTCAAATGGATCGCGAATGGCTGTTAGGTTGTAAGCTTTATTCCAGCGCTCCAAAAGATCTAGGTAGTTTAATAGTTGATTTATCTGTTTATCGTTGCAGGTTAAGTGGAGCAACTCCAAGCCCTGTTTAAGTTGATCCTGCTTTAGACTTTTAGGCCCACCCGTGAAGTGCTTTGAATTCATTTTATTGTCTTTTTATTAGGCAGCTTGTTTTTTTAGCTGAACCAGCAAGAGTGAAATGGCCGCTGGTGTGACCCCGGCAACGCGAGACGCTCGAGCTAAGGTTGCAGGGAGGGCATCACCAAGCTTTTGCTTTACTTCATTAGACAAGCCTTTGACTTTTTCGTAATCAAAATCAGCTGGTATGGGCGTATTTTCATGTCTTTGAAGTCTGTCTATTTCCGCTTGTTGCCGGCTGATATACCCTGAATACTTAGCGTCAACCTCTATTTGTTGAGCAATATTTTGGTTAGGTTTGTTATCTGGAAATAACTCTCCAATAATGGTGTGGTTTAGTTCGGGTCTTTTTAATAGGTCAAACAAAGAGTATTCGTGCGAAATTGGGTGGTCTATGTGTTTTAATAATTTTTTGGCTCCTTCGCTGCCTGGTTGTATCCAGGTGTTTTTCAACCTTTGGCTTTCGGTTTCAATTGCTTCCCTCTTTTCACAAAAACGTTTCCACCTGTCATCACTGACCAGCCCAAGCTCTCGTCCCTTTTCAGTAAGTCTAGCATCTGCGTTATCTTCTCGAAGCAGTAATCGATACTCGGCACGGCTGGTAAACATTCGATAGGGCTCATCGGTTCCCATGGTAATTAAGTCGTCAACCAACACCCCCATATAGGCTGTATTGCGGGTAGGACACCAGCTGTCTTTTCCTTGTACTTTTAACGCGGCGTTGGCTCCCGCTAGCAAGCCTTGTGCCGCAGCCTCCTCATAACCAGTAGTGCCGTTAATTTGACCCGCAAAGAACAAGCCCTCTATCAACTTTGTTTCTAAGGAATACTTAAGATCTTGGGGGTTGAAATAGTCATATTCTATGGCATACCCCGGCCTTGTTATGTGGGCCTTTTCAAACCCGACTATCGACCGAACTAACTCCAGCTGCACGTCAAACGGTAAGCTGGTTGAAATGCCATTTGGGTAAAGCTCATAGGTATCAAGACCTTCTGGTTCTACAAAAATTTGGTGCTGGTCTTTGTCGGCGAATCTAACCACTTTATCTTCAATAGACGGGCAATATCTCGGGCCAACACCATCGATCACACCGGTGTATAACGGCGACCTATCCATGCCGTCTTTGATTATTACGTGTGTTGTGGGGTTCGTGTAGGTGATCCAACAACAGGTTTGTCTGGGGTGTTGCTCGACATTACCCAAGTAGGACATGACTGGTTCTGGTTTATCGCCCCACTGTTCCTGAAGAGGCTTAAAGTTTACACTTCTGGAGTCAATCCTTGGTGGCGTGCCTGTTTTTAACCGCTCAACCCTAAAGGGTAGTTCTCTAAGGCGTTTTGCTAAGGTTTCAGCAGGTGGGTCTCCGGCTCGGCCAGCTGAATGGTTTTCTAACCCTATATGGACCTTACCTGCGAGAAAGGTTCCCGCCGTGACGACGACTGTTTTCGCCTTAAATCTTAATCCCATTTGGGTGATAACCCCAACAACTCTATCCTGCTCGATAACTAAATCATCGACGCCTTGTTGGAAGATTGTTAAGTTTTCCTGGTTTTCGAGAATGCCTCTAATAGCGGCTTTGTACCTAACACGGTCTGCCTGGGCCCTTGTCGCTCTTACCGCAGGGCCTTTCCTTGCGTTTAGAACCCTAAAGTGAATCCCGCTAAGATCCGTTGCTAGGGCCATTGCGCCGCCTAAGGCATCTACCTCCTTAACTAAATGGCTTTTGCCAATCCCACCGATAGCGGGATTACAAGACATTTGGCCTAATGTTTCAATGCTATGTGTTAGCAATAAGGTGTGGGCGCCCATGCGCGCAGCAGCAAGACATGCCTCAGTTCCAGCATGGCCTCCACCAACAACAATAACGTCAAAATCACCTGGGTACAGCATGGCATCCACTGCTTCTTATTTCTCGGCCGAACATTATACGTTATTCAAAGGGTTTTGATTGATTTCGTTTTCTCGGGTTTTTTTAAGTCTAAACACTATTATTTAATGATCTAAATAATATTAGTATATTTAAGTTATTAGATTATTGTTGTTGTTATTAGGGAGGCGCTTAATTGTGGGTTAAATAGAATTTGTTTTGTTTTTCAATTACTTAGCCTGGGATTTTAGCTGTATAACAACGGGGGTTTTATGTTTTTATGCTGCGCACACCTATGTTTGGTTTTGTATTAAAAACACCTATTCCAGAGGTTATAGGAATAAAGGCAGTACTTTTGTGTGTAACTTTTTTGTCTCACCGGTAGTTCTTAACAGGTTATTGGCGGTTTCAACCAAATGTTAGTAATTGATGTATTAACTATGCGCAAGCTGTGGATTTTTATTTATTGGCTGAATCACTAGCCTGCTGGGGGTTATTTTGTATATATACTGAATAAATCATTGATCTGTGGGGTTAATTTCTTTAGAATCGCCGACCCTGAAGCAGAAGCCCAAAGAAAAGTGGAAATAACGTCATGAAAAGAACATTCCAACCAAGCAACCTAAAGCGCAAGCGCACCCATGGCTTCAGAGCTCGCATGGCGACATCTGGTGGCCGTGCAGTGTTAAACCGTCGGCGAGCAAAAGGCCGAAAGCGTCTTTCGGCGTAAGGTTTGGGCTCGGTGCCCAGCTTAAGATTTAATAAAGAAAAGCGATTACTTAAGGCCTCTGAATTTCAAGAGGTCTTCGATACTAGTACATTCAAGATTGCACACCCAAAGCTTTTAATGCTTGCAAAGTTTAACTACCGCGATAAATCAAGGCTGGGTCTAGTTGTGGGCAAAAAAAATATTTCAACTGCGGTAGGGCGTAATAGCGTTAAAAGAATAGTACGTGAAACATTTAGGCTCGAGCAGTTCACTCAGCCGATAGATGTTGTTTTTTTTGCCAGAAAAGATGCTCACAAGCTTAGCTCTGATGAGATGACCTTGTTGTTGCAGCAGTCTTGGTGCAGACTTCGTCAGCGCTGTGACAAGCAAAGGGGGAAAAATGCGTAAACTGGTCCTTATAAGCATTCGTTTTTACCAGCGAGCCATTAGCCCGCTGCTTGGCAGTAACTGTCGATTTCACCCGACCTGCTCTTGTTATGCAGAGGAGGCCTTTGATCGGTTTGGATTTATTAAGGGCGGTTATTTAACAATATTAAGGATAGCAAAGTGTCATCCTTTTCACCCTGGTGGCTTTGATCCCGTTGAAGACAATAACGCAGCTCAAGTGACTTCGCATAAAAACCAAAAAGAGTTATAAAGAGTATGGATTGGCAAAAAACAGTTTTAATCGCGGGTATGGCTATTGTGGCGTGGTTGCTAGTTATTCAGTGGAATCAATTTCAAGACGATCGAATAAAGCTTTCACAGGCCGCCCAAGTTCAGGAGCCGGCTTATTTATCTAACAATGAGCCCCCAGCGTCCTTTAAAAATGACAATCTAGATTCAGAGTTGCCGCTATTGCAACAACCAATTGTGATTCCACAGGAAAGGCAGGCGCCGAAAAGAAATCTAATTATAGTCAAAAACAATGTTATTGAGGTCGCCATTGATACGTTGGGAGGCGATATTGTAGGCGCTAAGCTATTACAACACTTAGATAAAATGCCGAACCTCGGCGGACAACCTTTAGCCATCTTACAACAAAACAATATGGCAACTTATATTGCGAAAAGCGGGCTAATAGGCCCAAATGCCACAGATAAGAACAGCAACAGACCCCAATTTGCGTCGTCAAGCGATCGCTATGAAACACAAGACAACCAAGAAACAATGAACGTTGATTTAACGTTGAATATGGATGGAGTAGAAATTATTAAGCGGTTTCAGTTTAGCCAAGATGGGTATGATGTCAGCGTTCAATATTTAATTAACAACCTAACTAGCTCCGAGTTTAGGGCCAATTTTTATGGCCAAATAAAGCGAGATTCTAAACCACCAGCAGGAGGCTCTAGCGGACTTGGCGCGCAGCCATACTTGGGCGCGGCTCTTCGTGAGCCTGAGACAAACTATGCCAAGTATGATTTTAGTGAGATCGCAGAAGGCAGTGTAAAAACGTCGATTACTGGTGGCTGGATAACGATGATTCAGCATTATTTTATTGGCGCCTGGATACCACCAACAGGTGACCAAAATAGGTATGAGCTCCGAAAAGTTAAAGAAGAAGACGTGTATTTAATGAGCTTCATTGGAGCGCCTATTATTGTCGATGCGGGGCAGTCTGGTAGTTATGAAGCAATTTTTTACGTTGGCCCCAAAGACCAAGAAGAGCTGTCAAAGCTTGCCGAGTATCTTGATTTGACTGTTGATTACGGGTTTTTGTGGATGATCGGGAAGCCTATCTTTTTTGCGATGAAAGCGATCCATGGTGTTATCGGTAATTGGGGTTGGTCGATTATATTGTTAACGCTCCTGATAAAATTGCTGCTGTTCCCTCTCTCGGCGGCAAGCCTTAAATCGATGGCGAAAATGCGTAACTTGCAACCGGAAATGGCACGCCTTAAAGAACTTTATGGCGATGACCGGCAAAAGATGTCTCAAGAGACGATGAGCCTGTATAAGAAAGAAAAAGTTAATCCGGCTGGAGGTTGTTTTCCAATGTTGCTGCAAATGCCGGTGTTCTTATCATTTTATTGGGTGTTGCTAGAGTCGGTAGAAATACGCCATGCGCCGTGGGTGTTTTGGATTCAAGATTTATCCGCCAAAGACCCCTACTTTATTTTACCCCTTGTGATGGGAGCGAGCATGTTTTTGATGCAAAAAATGCAGCCAATGCCCGCCGATCCAATGCAAGCCAAAGTGATGCAGTTTATGCCCATAGGCTTCACGTTTTTGTTTATGACTTTCCCGTCTGGTTTGGTTCTTTACTGGACGGTTAATAATTTATTATCAATGGTCCAGCAGTGGTACGTTAATGGCCAACTAATCAATAAGAAGAAATAGTGACAACTTAAGAGGCTCCTGCGGGAGCCTTTTTAATCTGGCATACTTTCAATATGTTTCAAAATAGCAAAGACACCATTGTCGCTATTGCCACCGCCGCTGGCCGGGGCGGGGTGGGAGTCGTGCGCTTGTCTGGTTCAGATATCTTGCCGTTTGTGGACAGCCTGATAGGTAAACCTTTACTCCCTAGAAGAGCAACCTATAGTGTTTTTGTCGGTGCAGAAGGAGAGGCCATAGACGAAGGCGTAGCGCTTTATTTTCCAGGGCCTTCTTCATTTACCGGTGAAAGCATACTCGAACTCCAAGGGCACGGCGGTATGGTGGTCCTCGATCGCCTGGTGCAGCGTTGCGTGGAGTTGGGGGCTAGGGTGGCTCGGCCCGGAGAGTTTAGCGAGCGAGCTTTTTTTAATGACAAAATGGATTTGGCTCAAGCGGAGGCTATTGCTGATCTAATTGATGCGTCTTCTGTCGAGGCCGCTAGGTCGGCTGTCCGGTCAATGCAGGGCGAATTTTCGCAATTAGTAAACGCTTTGGTAGAGACAATGATTCAAGTGCGAATATTTGTCGAAGCGGCCATTGATTTCCCTGAAGAGGAGATAGATTTTCTCCAAGATAAGACGCTGGCGATAAACCTCGACCAGCTTTCTACCGATTTAACAGAAGTGTTAGCGCAGGCTCAGCAGGGCGCAATACTGAGAGATGGGCTGACAGTTGTGTTAGCGGGAAAACCCAATGCCGGAAAGTCTAGCTTGTTAAATGCGCTGGCCGGCAATGATGCTGCCATAGTGACTTCTGTGCCGGGCACCACAAGAGATGTGTTGAGGGAGAGGATCACCTTAGGCGGATTACCGCTTAATATTATCGATACCGCCGGTCTTCGCGATAGCGATAATGAGATAGAGCAGGAGGGCGTGCGCCGAGCTTGGAAGGAAATAACTAGCGCCGATCAAGTGCTATTTGTTGTTGATGCTACAGACGCAAGTAACCCCAAGTTGGAGGATCTGTGGCCTGAGTATTTTCAACGCAATCCAGGCTCTACTCAGCCGGTTACTTTGCTGTTAAATAAAATTGATTTATCTGGCCATCGACCTGGGATGATCGACGAGACCACAGTCGCTATTTCGGCAAAAGACAAGAGTGGGTTTGACGCTCTTGTGTCACATTTGCAAACAAGGGCTGGCTACTTAGGTCATGCGGAAGGACTGTTTTCTGCCCGACGACGCCATTTGATCGCTCTTACCAATGCTCTAACTTTTGTCCAAAATGGTATAGACCAACTCAAAAGTGCCGGCGCCGGAGAATTATTGGCGGAAGACTTGCGGCAGGCGCAAAATGAATTGTCAGAAATTACCGGCCAATTCACACCAGATGATCTTTTGGGCCGAATTTTCTCTTCTTTTTGTATAGGAAAGTGACCAGCAATTTACTTTAGGTCACGATAGTTTTCCCCCGGCGTCTAGTTTCTCGCTGAATGGGGGAAAAGAGAAGATAAACACTGTTTCTTAACTGTATATCCACAGGTTATCCACAAATACTGATCAAAAAACAACCATGTTTAAATTTTTTATTGTTAATAAAAAAAACATTGCATTTATTTAAGTTATTGTTTTATATTGGTATTTTTAAATTTTATAAAAGCGGTTGAGATTTTTTAGTTGTGGATAATCGTCGTTTTGTTATATACACTCAAGTGAAAACAAGAATAAATTTTAATTTTTAAAGATCGACGGTCTTTTAACTTTGGTTGGGATAAATTGATACCTAAATTACTCAAAAGAGACGCTGTTTTTTTGGTTGGGGGAACCCATAAAAACAGTCTTTCCGCTGCCTGCGTCACTAGGGGTTTCAATTATGGAATCTAATGTCGACACTATGGTTTGGGCCGAATGCCAGACCATGCTCCGCAGCGAATTGCCAGAACAGCAATACAACACCTGGATACGCCCGCTCACTATTCAATCTGCGGAGGGAGCGTTTGATTTGCATTTATTGGCACCGAATCGATTTATTGAGGATTGGGTCAAAAATAAATTTTTATCGAGAATTGAGGAGTTATTGGCTCAGTTGGGTGGCAGGTCGGTTAAAGTTGATATAAAGGTTAGTAGAGCAGATTTGGATGGTTTTCGTGGGAGCGCAGTGTTGGATCGGGTGTCGATTCCTGCAGCCGCGGCAGACTCAATAGAGCCGTTTCGCAACAATATTGTCGCTGCGCCTTCGATCATTAAGTCGGCCGCGGAGAGTAGCTTAAAAACAAACCTCAATCCAAATTTTACCTTTGACAGCTTTGTTGAGGGGAAATCAAATCAGTTAGCATTTGCTGCGGCACGCCAGGTTGCTGAGAACCCAGGTGGCTCCTACAATCCATTGTTTATTTATGGTGGCGTTGGGCTTGGTAAAACGCATTTAATGCATGCGGTAGGTCATGCCATGAGAGCAAAAAATCCAGAGGCGAAGATAGTCTATTTGCACTCTGAAAGATTTGTTGCTGATATGGTTAAAGCTCTACAGCTAAAAGCTATCGACGAGTTTAAGCAGTTCTATCGCTCGGTAGATGCGTTATTGATTGACGATATTCAATTTTTTTCTGGCAAAGAGCGCTCTCAAGAGGAGTTTTTCCATACCTATAATGCTTTATTGGAAGGGGGCCAGCAGATGATTTTGACCTGTGATCGATACCCCAAAGAAATAGATGGTGTTGAGGAGCGCTTGAAGTCTAGGTTTGGTTGGGGTCTGACTGTTGCTGTAGAGCCGCCAGAACTTGAAACTCGAGCCGCTATTTTGATTAACAAGGCGGAGCAGACGGGCATGGCACTGTCTAAGGACGCTGCTTTCTTTATAGCCCAGAGAATTCGGTCGAATGTTAGAGAGCTGGAGGGCGCATTAAAGCGAGTGATGGCGCATGCACAGTTTACTGGCCGAGTAATAGATATTGATTTAATTCGGGAATCCTTGAAAGATTTATTGGCTCTTCAGGATAAGCTCGTTACCATAGATAATATCCAAAGGGTGGTGGCGGACTACTACAAGCTTAAAATGTCCGATATGCTCTCTAAGAGACGCAGCCGTTCGGTGGCGCGGCCCAGGCAAGTTGCTATGTCGATTGCGAAAGAATTAACAAGTCATAGTTTGCCTGAAATTGGCGAGTCATTTGGAGGTAGAGACCACACCACGGTATTGCATGCTTGCCGCAAAGTTAAAGAGCTGGAGGGCAGTGATAGAGAGGTGCAGAGAGATCTTAAAAATCTGTACAGAGCCTTATCCACTTAAACCGCAGCAAAGAACATAAATGAAGTTGGAGATAATACAATATTATGAAATTTAGCTTATCGCGTGAAGCTTTTCTCAAGCCTTTGCAGCTTGTCGTGGGTGTTGTCGAGCGACGACAAACATTACCGATCTTATCTAACGTGCTGTTAAGTTTAGAAAATGGCCGGTTGTCAATGACGGGCACTGATCTTGAAGTCGAAGTCATCGGCTTTAGCGATAGCGGCCCTGAGGGTGAGGATGGCGAGGTAACAGTATCTGCTCGTAAGCTGGTCGACATTTGCCGGTCACTCCCGGATGGAGCGCAAATTAATTTTTCCAGTGGCGAAGGCAAGGCGACGCTTAAAAGTGGAAGAAGCAAATTCACCCTGGCCACTCTGCCGGCCAATGAGTTTCCCTCAGTGGATGAAGGAGAAAAGACAATAGAGTTTGTAGTGAAGGGTTCGGTTCTTAAGGGATTAATCGAAGCTACCTCGTTTGCTATGGCCCAACAAGACGTCCGGTATTACCTAAACGGCATGCTCTGGGAGCTAACCAACAACAACCTTAGAGCGGTGGCTACAGATGGCCACCGCATGGCGCTTTGTGATGGCGCTTGCGACGTCTCGGTTGAAGAGACAATCTCAGCCATCCTGCCGCGTAAAGGAATTATAGAGCTCTCTAGGCTGCTGGATGAACACGAGGTTAGTGTTGCTATGGGATCAAACCATATTCGGGTTACAGGCGAGGACTATTGCTTTACGTCTAAGTTAGTCGATGGCGCCTACCCTGATTATGATCGAGTGCTACCTAAGGGTGGAGATAAAGAGGTCGTTGGTGATAGGGCTGAGCTCAAGCAAGCGTTTGGGCGTGCGGCCATCCTGTCGAATGAGAAGTACCGCGGGGTTCGTGTTTTACTGTCGGGGGGTTCGATTAAGATGGTTGCTAATAACCCTGAGCAAGAAGAAGCCGAAGAAGAGGTTTCTGTCAATTACTCCGGCGAAGATCTTGAGATTGGGTTTAATGTTAGCTATCTAATTGATGTGCTTAACGTTATTTCAAGTCCTGAGGTGCGTATTACGCTGTCTAATTCCAATAGTAGCGCCCTTGTTAGTGGCGCTGCAGACAGTGGCGCCGTTTATGTCGTTATGCCAATGCGCCTTTAGTTTGGGGGCATATGGTCAAAAATGAGCGCCCATGTATCTCTCAAGCATTGACATACTTCAAGTACGAAACCTAAAAAGCCTTAAATTGGAGTGCCATCCGGCTATCAACGTTATTTATGGCGCTAACGGTAGCGGCAAGACTAGCGTGCTTGAGGCTATTTACCTTTTGGGCCGGGGGCGGTCCTTTAAGCATCGCGATTTACGCTTGGTGGTAAATCACAAGGCTGAAGAGCTAGTAGTCTCAGCTCAGCTAGAGCGTCAAAAACCAAAAGGCAGCCATCGATTAGGAATAAGGCGCACGTCTAAAGGGCTTTTTGAGGCCCGTCTCGATGGGAGGGCGCTGCAGTCTGCAACTCAGCTTGTTGAGGAGCTTCCTTTGCAGCTAATAGATGCCCATAGTTTTAACTTGCTAGAAGGCGGCGCCCTTCAAAGAAGGCAGTTTTTAGATTGGGGGGTGTTCCACGTGGAACATTCTTACACTGACTTGTGGCGACGATTTCAAAAAGCATTAAAACAGCGGAATCAACTACTTCGTCATGGTAGAATAGACGAAGATTCGTTGCGCGCCTGGACAACAGAGCTTATACCGTTGAGTGAAGAGCTAACGCGTCACCGCAGAGAGTATCTGGAAGGGCTGGTAGAGCATATTGAGGCAGCTTCGAGAGAGCTTGAAGGTCTGGGAGAGTTGAGTTTTGATTATTATCAGGGGTGGCCTGATGAGCTGGGGCTTGCAGGGGTTATGGCGGAAGACCAGGCGCGGGATTTGGCTGTTGGAACTACGAGCCATGGAGCCCACAAGGCGGACATGAAAATTAAGGTAGACGGGGTGCCGGCATCAGAATGCTTGTCCCGAGGTCAGATTAAGCTGCTCGTTTATGCTTTAAAGCTGGCTCAGGCTACGTTCTATAGGGAGAAGTCCGGCGAGTCGTGCCTGTTCTTGTTGGACGATTTGCCGGCGGAGTTAGATTACCTTCATCGCCAGCAGATTGTGGGGTTTTTGAGAGGATTGGATTGCCAGGTGTTTATGACGGGCGTCGATAAAAGAGATTTTCAGGTGTTGGTGGAAGGGATGGCGCATCATATGTTCCATGTGGAACATGGGGTTACTACAAAAAGCGAGATAACGGGAAGCTAAAAGGTTATGGCTGAAGAAACAAATTATGATTCGTCGAGCATTAAGGTGCTAAAGGGGCTGGACGCGGTTCGAAAGCGGCCTGGCATGTATATTGGCGACACTGATGACGGCACAGGTCTTCACCACATGGTGTTTGAGGTGGTTGATAATTCGATCGATGAGGCTTTGGCGGGACATTGCTCAGAAATTCGGATCGTTATCCATCCAAATGAATCAATAACCGTATCAGACAACGGCCGTGGGATTCCGACAGAAATGCACGATGAAGGCGTTTCTGCAGCGGAAGTTATCATGACGGTCCTTCATGCTGGTGGAAAGTTTGATGATAACAGTTATAAAGTCTCCGGCGGCCTCCACGGCGTGGGGGTATCTGTTGTGAATGCACTTTCAAAAACAATGCGCCTTACCATTCGCCGTAATGGCAAGGTTCATGAGCAAACCTATACCCATGGCGTGCCCGACGGGCCTCTTGAGGCGGTGGGAGAAACCGAAGAAACGGGGACAGAGGTTTTCTTTATACCCTCGGAGGATACTTTTACTAACATCCAGTTCCACTTTGAACAGCTGGCCAAGCGCCTCCGAGAATTGTCGTTCCTGAATTCTGGGGTGCGTATCGTTCTGCACGATGAAAGGACGGGCAAAGAGGAAGCTTATGAGTATGAAGGCGGGCTAAAGGCTTTTGTTACGTTCCTTAATACGAACAAAACCACTGTCAACCAGATAATGCACTTTAACAGCGACCGCGAGGATGGGACTAGTGTTGAGGTTGCGCTGCAGTGGAATGACGGGTTTCAGGAAAATATCCTTTGCTATACCAACAATATTCCTCAGCGCGATGGAGGAACCCATCTTGCAGGATTTCGGTCGGCACTGACGCGTGGATTGAACGCCTATATTGAAAAGGAAGGTATTAACGGAAAAGCAAAGGTTAACACCACTGGTGATGATGCTCGAGAGGGTTTAACGGCGATTATTTCGGTGAAAGTGCCCGACCCTAAGTTTTCTTCCCAGACTAAAGACAAATTGGTTAGTTCAGAGGTAAAAACAGCTGTTGAGCAAGAGATGGGAGATAAGTTTAGTGATTATCTCCTGGAGTTTCCACAGGAGGCGCGGGCGGTTGTTAATAAAATGATAGATGCCGCTCGAGCTCGAGAGGCGGCACGAAAGGCGAGAGAGATGACTCGCCGCAAAGGCGCGCTTGATATTGCCGGGCTGCCAGGAAAGCTGGCCGATTGCCAAGAAAAGGACCCTGCACTGTCGGAAATTTATTTAGTGGAGGGCGATTCTGCTGGCGGGTCAGCCAAGCAGGGCCGGGCGAGAAAGACGCAGGCCATTCTTCCTCTAAAAGGGAAGATTTTAAATGTCGAAAAAGCGCGGTTTGATAAAATGCTGTCTAGCGCTGAGGTAGGCACTTTAATCACCGCTCTTGGGTGTGGAATCGGGAACGAGGAGTTTAACCTTGAAAAGCTTCGTTATCACACCATTGTTATTATGACTGACGCAGACGTAGATGGGTCGCATATTCGAACATTGTTACTGACGTTCTTTTTCCGCCAAATGCGGGAACTGGTGGATAATGGGCACATCTTTATCGCGCAGCCTCCGCTTTATAAGGTCAGCAAGGGCAAAAATGAACAATATGTGAAAGATGACGCTGCATTGCTGGTGTATTTGACGCAAAAAGCACTAGAGAGC
Organism: Porticoccaceae bacterium; assembly: GCA_018654575.1. Classification (GTDB taxonomy): domain Bacteria; phylum Pseudomonadota; class Gammaproteobacteria; order Pseudomonadales; family Porticoccaceae; genus HTCC2207. The sequence continues at coordinate 95,792 of JABILI010000097.1, read as the reverse complement.
GCCAGCCTTCATGTTAATGCGGAGGCTCCAGCCATTCAGGGCGAGGCTCTAGAGGAGCTGGTTGGAAAATTCAGAAGAGTGGGTAACTTAATTGAAAGAATGTCCCTAGTTTACCCGCTTACTATCCTCGAAGCATTAGTTTATGTTAGAGGGCTGGATGTAAAACTTCTTCAAACGCGCAGCGAAGTTGAGGCTTGGTGTGCCGAACTCCAGGAAAAGCTCGAGGAAGTGGATAACGGGACGCATCGTTATCGTGTTGTGGTAAAAGAAGATAAAGAGCGTAAAGTTTTCTTGCCCAATATCGAGATCACGGCGCATGGCGTGCCGCATTACCACGCGTTGAGTAGAGATTTCTTTGGTTCTACAGAATATGCGGCAATCGTTGAGCTGGGCGGAACATTGCAGGGCTTAATCGAAGAGGGTGCCTATGTTAAGCGCGGGGAGCGGGACCACCCGGTTGCAGGCTTTAAAGAGGCCCTAGACTGGCTTATGGCGGAATCTCGCCGTGGCATCAACACTCAGCGCTACAAAGGCCTTGGTGAAATGAATCCAGAGCAGCTTTGGGAGACCACTATGGACCCAGAGGCACGCCGAATGCTCGTCGTTACCATTGAGGATGCTATTGCAGCTGACCAAATGTTTACGACGTTGATGGGCGATCAAGTGGAGCCGAGAAGAGACTTTATTGAAAAAAATGCGTTGTCAGTCGTTAATTTGGACGTTTAAGCGCGCATCGAGGGCCAAGGAGCGGCGGCGGAACTACTTAAGCGAGCGGTCAATCCAAGAACGTGCCATTTCTGTTACTTCTCGGGCGCTATTGTTGGAGGTGTGAAGTGCCGGCCCAATGTTTAAGCGCACGGTTCCGGGGTATTTGAGGAAGCCGTGTAAAGTCCAGTGATCACCCGCATTGTGAGAGATCGGGACAACAGGCACTCCAGCTCGCGCGGCTAGCGCCGCACCGCTAGTTTTAAACTTTCCTAACGCCCCAGGGTGCATTCGAGTACCCTCGGGGTAAATAATAACCTTGAGCCCGTCTTCTAGACGCAATTGACCTTGAGTAAAGACCTGTCGAATGGCCTCAGCCGGCCGGGCACGCTTGATAGCAATGGGGTGTAAAAGAGCCAAAGACCAGCCGAAAAAGGGAATCCACAGTAATTCGCGCTTCAAAACAAAGCTTACCGGCTGCAACAGCCACTGCAGATAGAAGGATTCCCAGGAGCTTTGGTGGTTGCTTAAAATGACGCAGGCCCCCGCAGGTATGTGTTCCCGGCCAGAGACCTTAACCTCAATATTGCAGGTTAAGCGGAGCCACGCTAATGACAAATAATTGCCCATTGCGGCGATTGACTGTAAATGCCGGAAAGGGAGGAACCACGTGGTGCAGCAAACAAGCCCCAGGGCTACAATTATCGTAATAAACCCCAAATAGAAGACGCATGCGCGTAGAGGCAGCAAAGCCTTTTGGAAGGCGTTCAGGTTATCGCCCCTGCGCACTATTTGCCTGGGGCTAGCTGCGAAATATCAGCGACATTAAGGAATAAATCGCGTAGTCTTTTGAGCAGACTTAGGCGGTTTTCTCGCAGAGCCGCGTCATCTGACACCACCATCACCTCCTCAAAAAATTGATCGACGGGGCCGTGAAGGGAGGCAAGATTTTGTAGTAACGTATTGTAATCTCGTGAGGCTAATAGCGGCTTAGAGCTGCCTTCAAGCGCCATAATTGACCGGGCTAGCGCTTTTTCCGCCGATTCTTTGAGTAACGCTTTGTTTAGAGGCTCTGGCATTCGCGTGCTTAGCTGTTTAGCTAAAATATTAGACACTCTCTTATTGGCTGACGAGAGCGCGCTAGCTTCTGGCAACAGGCAGAACTGGGCGACAGCCTTTATTCGGGCGTCGATATCCAACGGATTCGAAACCCCGAGCGTGGAGACGGATAAAAACACCGCGGCGCTAAAGCCCTCATCGCGATACCACGACCGGTGGCGCTCTAATACGTATGTAAGTACTTGCTTTCGCGTTTTGTCTAGACTAGAAGCGTCTAAGTTAAAATTCTTTGCGGCAAGAGAAATGGCTTCTGATAAGTCAATATTGATCTTTCCATCCAAAATAATGCGTAAAATCCCAAGACTCGCACGTCTTAGGGCAAAAGGATCACGCGATCCGGAAGGCGGTTGGCCGATACTAAAGATCCCAACAAGCGTATCTAGCTTGTCCGCAAGAGCCAAGGTTGCCCCAACCGCAGTTGTTGGGACTTTATCGCCTGAAAAGCGAGGAAGATATTGTTCTAGCAGTGCTTCCGCTATGTCAGGCTGTTCCCCGTCATGAAGTGCATAATAACGGCCCATTACACCTTGCAGGTCGGCAAACTCACCCACCATGTCTGTTACTAAATCGGACTTACAGAGCTCGCCAGCGCGACGCGTTAATTTGGCATCGGCACCGGTAAATGGGGCAAGTAGCGAACAAAGGTTGGCGACGCGCACCGTTTTATCGAAGACCGAGCCCAATTTGTCCTGAAAAACCACCTTTTTTAGAGATTCTCTCCGTTGCTCAAGCGACACAAGACGATCATTTTCGTAAAAGAAGGCCGCGTCGGCCAATCGAGGACGAATGACACGCTCGTTCCCAGCGACCACTTGAGAGGGGTCGTTACTTTTAATGTTGGCTACTGTGATAAACGCAGGCAATAAGTGATCGTTATCATCAATCAGATGGAAATACTTTTGGTGTTCTTTCATGGAAGAGATAAGCGCTTCAGAGGGAACCTCTAAAAAATGCCTATCAAAATGCCCCATTAAAGGCACGGGCCATTCATTTAGAGCGCTCACTTCATCTAACAAAGCATCGTCAATGACCGCCCGCCCGCTAATTGTTTTCTCTAAACTCGCCACGCCCTCTCGAATAATATTCCGCCGATCATCGAAGCTAGCAATGACGAATTGCTCTTTTAGCTGCTGCTCATAACTAAGGGGCGAATCGATCGTAATATCGCCTGAGCCATGAAAGCGGTGACCCCGGCTCACATTGCTTGACGTGATTCCCAAAATTGATTCTTCGCATGTCTGTCCGTCAAACAGCAAAACGGCCCATTGAACAGGACGAACAAACAGCTCTTTGCCATTTCCCCAACTCATTCGCTTTGCGATGGGTAGTCCCGACAAGGAAGCGTTAATAAGGTCCGACAGAAGGGAGGCAGTTGCTTTTCCCTCTTCGGTTTTGCGCACACAAAGCTTTTCTTGCTTGCCGTCATGGTCAATATTGTTTAGCAGCTCTGTTAGCGCCAAATTATTTTTCATCGCAAACGCTTGTGCCGCCTTCGTCGGCGACCCCTTACTATCAAAGGCAACCTTAGTTGGCGGCCCCCAATTAACGACTTCATTATCCGGAGCCTTTACAGCTAGGTCTCGCACCAGCAAAGCAAGCCGGCGAGGCGCTGCAAAAGAAGAGACTTCACCGAAGGAAAGGCGAGCACTTTCAAAGCCTTTTAAAATGCCAGAGGTTAGCGTTTCCGACAGCCCTAGCAGCGCCTTTGGCGGTAACTCTTCAGTCCCTAGCTCAAATAGAAAGTCGCTACTCATTTAGACGCTCCTGTATGACGAGCTATCACTTCGGCTGCAATTGGCGGGTCTGCCAAGGGGAAGCCCGCCGCCAGGCGAGAATCAAAGTAACACTGCGCTACGTCTCTGGCCAGCGCTCTAACGCGCAGGATAAAGCGTTGGCGTTCTGTTACGGAAATGGCTTTACGAGCATCCAGCAGATTAAAGGCATGCGACGCCTTCATTACCATTTCATAGGCGGGAAGAGGCAGGCCTTGCAGCGTTAAACGCTGACAGTCTTTTTCATGTTGATCAAAGCTCTCAAACAAAAATGCGATGTCGGCATGTTCAAAATTGTAGGCGGACATCTCGATTTCATTTTGCAAGAAAACATCCCCGTAGCTGACGTCGCCCTGCGGGCCATGCGCCCAAACCAGGTCATAAATACTATCAACCCCTTGCAGGTACATAGCAATTCGCTCTAGGCCATAGGTGATTTCGCCTGTGACGGGGTAGCACTCAAGACCTCCAACCTGTTGAAAATAGGTAAATTGGGAGACCTCCATTCCATTTAACCAGATCTCCCAGCCCAAGCCCCAGGCGCCAAGAGTGGGTGATTCCCAGTTATCTTCTACAAAGCGGACATCATGGATTAAAGTATCTAAGCCGAGCTCTCGTAGGGACTCTAGATAGAGCTCTTGAAAGTCTTTCGGCGAAGGTTTCATAACCACCTGAAACTGATAGTAGTGCTGGAGCCGATTTGGGTTTTCGCCATAGCGCCCATCGGTAGGGCGCCTTGAAGGCTGAACATAAGCACTATTCCAGATTTCTGGCCCAATTGAACGCAAAAATGTAGCGGGATGGAAAGTACCTGCGCCAACTTCCATATCAAGAGGTTGCATGACCACACAGCCTTTTTCGGCCCAGTAATTTTGTAGTCTGGAAATTAAATCCTGAAAAGTCTCAGGCGGCGCACTGAGTTTGGCCACAACATTCACCCACGGTAATAAAATGTTCAATCAAAAACGCAATTATAAAGCCGCACCACGATAAAGATAGGGGATAAGTGCAGCAAAGGCTTTAATAAGGTGGCTTGCTTGAACAGGCTTTAGATATAATGACCTTAAGAATGATTAAATACGATAATGCTATCGTTACAACAGATAGAGATAAGATTGCACCTAAAGCCACAGGAAAAGCGTTATTTGGTGTTCTTGGGGGATAGTATTGTTACCATCGCTCGCGAAAATAAATGAAGATAGACAATAATGAGAAACACGTTAATTTTATATTTTCTTAAGGGCATCGCCTGGCTGCCACTCACGGTGGGCCGAGCCCTGGGGAAAGTGCTGGGAGAGGTAATCGTTATTTTGAATCTTCAGCCGGCTAGAATTGCTAAAATTAATTTGTCTCTTTGTTATCCTGAGATGTCAAAGAAAGAAATTAAGTGCCTTAGTGCCAAGCGCATGACGCATTTAGCGCAGGCCCTTTTTGAAACTCCCAAAGTGTGGCGAGCTGGCAATGCTGGGTTGGAGCGAAAAATACTAGCCGTTAAGGGGCTAGAGCTTTTCGAGGAATCATTGTCAGAAGGGCTGGGCACTATCTTAGTTATCCCCCATCAAGGCAACTGGGAGGTGCTTGGCTTGTGGGCTTCGCAGCAGGCAGCAATGACGTCTTTGTATGACCCGCCAAGAATGGCGGAGTTAGAAGAGTGGATAAAAACATCACGCGAGCAAGCTGGCGCAACCTTGGTTCCGACTAATTTACGCGGCGTCGCTGCCCTCATCACGGCGCTACAAAGAGGCGAGATTACGGGGATCTTGCCAGACCAACAGCCCCCACCGAACAGTGGTGCTTTTGCGCCCTTGCTAGGGGTACAAACTCAGACCATGACGCTTATTCATAAGCTGCTGCAACGTTCAGGGAGCCGTGCGTTAATGTGTACTGCACTTCGGGTTTCTGGCGGCTGGGAGATACACTTTTTGCCAGTGGCAAGGCAGCTCTACAGTGACGACGAACAGGCAAGTTTAGCTGCGCTTAATCAGGGGGTCGAGTCCATTATAGAGTTAGCTCCCGAGCAGTACCAATGGGAGTATAAGCGCTTTAGGGCGAGGCCTGAGGGTGAGCCACCCATTTACCCTTAGTGAGAACCTGATGTTTTACCCACACCGATTAAAGAGACAATTTTGACCATATTACAAGACGCTCAATTAATTCTACCGCCCGCTTTTATATGGCAGGCTCTTGCGGCTGTGCCGGACAAGACAATACCGCCACATTGGGTCGACTGGCTGTCTGACCGCGGGTCTTTGACCCAGCGCTTAATTGAAGCCAGTGCAAATCGCTTTACGGTTGAGGTGCTCGATCAGGTTGAAACTATGCCGACAGAGAGCGAAGCCCAAGCGCTTAATATAGACTGCGATACTCCGGTTTATTCAAGGCAGGTCCTACTTCTTGGCAATGGTGAGCCTTGGGTTTTTGCTCGAAGCATTATGCCATTATCGACGTTGACGGGGCGGTTGGAGTTTTTGCGAGACATCAACAGCCAGCCGCTAGGCGCATTATTATTTAAAGACCCTAGTATGACGAGAGCGCCTGTCGAAGCGGCTTTTTTGCCAACTGAAAGAGCACACTTGCCGGATAGCTTAAGCCATATTAAAGGTCCTCTTTGGGGGCGCAGATCAGTATTTAGGCTTGACCAAAAGCCGCTATTGGTCAGCGAAATATTTTTGCCCGAATTTAAACCGTATAATCAATATCCCTCTTTAGGATTCTCTACATAACATGAGTACATCAGGCGAAGCCCCTACCGCAAGCGGATCAAATCCTTGGTTACGACTAATGCGAATGGACAGGCCAATAGGCGTTTACCTCCTATTATGGCCAACACTCTGGGGGCTTTGGTTTGCCGCAGAGGGGGTGCCGACACCGAGCAATTTAGTAATATTTGTCGCAGGCTTGCTGGTTATGCGTGCTGCAGGTTGTGTCATTAATGATTATGCAGACCGTCATGTAGACGGGCTCGTTGAGCGTACTAAGACACGGCCGTTGCCTGCTGGAGAAATAAAGCCAAAGCATGCTTTGATTTTATGCGCCGGCCTACTCATAGCGGCCCTGATCTTGGTACTACAGACGAACCCACTCACTATTTTATTGTCTTTTGGCGGGGTCGCGGTGACAGCCGTTTATCCGTTTATGAAGCGGGTTACCAACTTGCCTCAAATAGGTCTTGGGGTGGCCTGGGCCTGGGCGATCCCAATGGGGTTTGCCGCAGAGCGAGGGGCGTTACCAAGCGAACTTTGGCTTTTATTCGCTGCGGTGGTGGTTTGGACAATCGCTTTTGATACGTACTATGCAATGATTGATCGCGATGATGATGTGCAAATTGGGATTAAGTCCACAGCTATTCTATTTGGACGGTATGACCGAACAATTATTGCGATCTTACAGATCATAATGCTTGGGTTGCTAGTGTTAGTGGGCGTCGAATTTGCCCGCGGGTGGATTTATTTTGCGAGCTTAGTCTTAGCGGCGGGCTATTTCTATAATCAGTACCGCATCACGAGCGAGCGAGCCAGACAGGCTTGTTTTTCTGCTTTTTTAAATAACCATCGAGTGGGCATGGTTGTGTTTATGGGTGTTGCTCTGGACTATTTACTACTTGGTTAGCAAGCCGAGATATTGTTATTGGCCTTTTGCCAGACTAATAGTCGATTATTAGCCGGCATGGGGTTGTCCTCGCACAAAATCAGTCCTTGGCTGGAGGCCAAGGCATTCAAATCGTTGAATTCTCTAATGCCTTGCTGCTGATTCTGAGCCTTAAGCCGTGCATTAAACGCGCGATTACTGTCGGCCTCAATCACCCCAGAATATTGCATTGGTCCGTATAGAGCGAAGATGCCGCCATCAGCTAGCATCGAGGCAACGCCACAAACCATCTGCTGGGCTTCGGGCCAAGACATTATGTGAGCGGTATTTGCTGAAAAGGCGCCGTCGTACTTGCCTTGTGGCCAGTCGAATTGTGACACGTCAAGAGTGAGTGGAGCGGCTAGATTGCTGAGAGATGCGTCGGCTAGCCATTGTTTGATACCAGAATGATTTTCTATTCGATCGCTAGTTTGCCAGTGAAGATGCGGCATCTTTTTGGCGAACCAAACCGCATGCTGACCAGTCCCACTACCTATCTCGAGAATAGTGTTTTTGTCAGCCAAGACACGTTCTAGGATCTGGCAGATAGGGCCGCGATTATTTTCACACGCTTGGGAAAACGGTTTACGCATAGACAAACATCAACCGCGAGTGAAAACCCATTTGTCGCCCTCACTCATAGTTTCGTTAAAAGCATACCCACCGGCATCAAAGCCTTTGATGCCCTCTACCTGGGTGATTTTGTTTTTAACGATAAAGGCTGACATCAAGCCCCGCGCTTTTTTGGCAAAAAAGCTAATAATCTTATATTTGTCGGTTTTATAGTCCATGAATATTGGGGTGACAATGCGAGCATGAATGTTTTTTTGTTTAACCGCCTTAAAGTACTCGTTGGAGGCAAGATTTAAGAGCACTGCATCAGGGCCTTTGAGCAGATTGTTAAGTTCCGCTGTAATAATACCATCCCAAAAAGAATAAAGATCGTCACCACGCTGAGTGGCAAACTTGGTTCCCATCTCGAGGCGATAGGCTTGCATCAAATCGAGGGGGCGCAGAATACCGTAAAGACCTGACAAAATGCGGAGATGGTCTTGTGCCCAATGGAGCTCAGACTCACTCATGCTACCGGCATCTAAGCCCTGATAAACGTCGCCCTTAAACGCCAGCACGGCCTGACGAGCGTTATCTTTATTAAATGGAGTGCGCCACTCTTGAAAGCGCCCATAGTTAAGCGCACCTAACTTATCACTCAACCCCATTAGCCTGCAGACATCCTGAGGCGACAACAGTTTCAAGCCCTCTAACAATTCCTGCGAGTGTTTTAAAAGAGCCGGTTGTGTATGAGCCGCTGCGCTTACAGTACTGCTGTAATCGAGTTTCTTGGCCGGCGAAATAACGGTGAGCATCATTTTTAGTTACCTAATGAAAAGGTTCATTTTACAACTGGCTTTAGTATACCAAGCCTGCTGACAACTGTTTAGCTAATTAAAGGCGGGAACTGTCCTCATCGTTTATGTCGGCACCATGGTCAAGGACTTTAATCCTCTGCGAGACTATTTTTATAAGCCTAAACTGCAGAGTGGTATCGGCCTTGTTATTCAGTCGGTATACTATCAACCGCTCGTAATTAGGAATCTTAAACCTCTTGAAGCCTCTAATAATAGTACTTAATGCTATTGAGAAATTTACCGAGATTACTGGACGTCTTATTGCCTGGCTGACCATGGTCATGGTGGCCTTGGTTGTGCTAGTGGTGGTCACGCGCTATTTTTTGGAGGTCGGGTCGATTGCTCTGCAAGAGTCAGTTACCTATTTGCACTGTTTGGTGTTTTTGATGGGGCTAGCTTTTACCCTAAAGCATGATGGGCATGTGCGGGTTGATATTTTCTATAGAGACTTTTCGCCAAAGGCTAAAGCCATGGTTAATCTGATAGGCGGCCTTTTGTTTTTAGTGCCGGTCTGCCTGGTGATATTTTTTACTAGCCGGGACTATGTTTTAGCCAGCTGGGCAATTCATGAAACCTCAGTCGAGAACAATGGACTTCCCTTTGTTTATTTGCTGAAAACTCTCATGTTGCTCATGCCTGTTACGTTGTTATTGCAGGGTATTGCTGAAGTTATTAAAAGTGGTTTGGTTGTCAGTGGCGTGAACATTTCAGCGACTCAAATGGGTGAAAATAATGAGCCTATAATCTGATGGCTGAGTTTATTCCTTTTTTAATGTTTTTAGCCGCTTGCCTAGTCCTAATGGCTGGCTACCCAGTGGCTTTTTCGTTGGCGGGCACGGCGTTGCTTTTTGCCTTGGTGGGTACTTTTACGGGCCATTTTGACATGGCGTTTATACAGGCCCTGCCTAATCGCTTGTTTGGCACTATGGAAAATACCACTTTGATTGCGGTGCCACTCTTCATATTTATGGGGGTGATGCTTGAGAAGTCGAAGTTGTCCGAAGATCTGCTTGAGAGCATGGCCGACCTCTTTGGTGAATTTCGCAGCGGTCTCGGTATTTCGGTGGTGTTGGTTGGCGCATTGTTAGCCGCTAGCACCGGCATTGTCGGAGCTACAGTGGTAACAATGGGGTTGATGTCCTTACCCACTATGCTCAAACGAGGCTATTCTCCCTCCCAAGCCACTGGGCTCATTGCGGCCACGGGGACACTGGGGCAGATCATTCCGCCGTCTATTGCGTTGGTTTTACTTGGCGATACGCTCTCTAGCGCCTACCAACAGGCGCAACTAAATATGGGGATCTTTACCCCTAAAACGATCTCTATTGGTGATTTATTTGTGGGTGCTCTTATTCCCGGATTATTACTGGTGATATTTTATTGTGTCTATCTGGTTCTTTTTTCGCGTCCAGCGGCAATTGAAAATCCGTCACAAAGTGGTGGCAAGGCTAGTCTATCAAGGGCGATGAAAAACTTATTGCCACCGGTGTTTTTAATTGTGACAGTGTTGGGTTCGATTCTTACTGGGCTTGCGACACCAACAGAGGCTGCCGGCGTAGGGGCTTTTGGCGCCATAGCACTTGCCGCTATTAAAGGCCAATTGAATTTCACCAAGCTCCGTGAAGTCGCGATTAGCACCACACAAGTTACGTCTATGGTCTTTCTGATACTCATCGGCGCAGCAATATTTTCGTTGGTCTTTCGAGGTTTTGGTGGTGAAGAAATAGTGGAGAATTTTTTCACTAATTTGCCCGGCGGGCTGTTTGGAGCAACGCTGCTAGTCATGGTGGTGATCTTCTTACTGGGCTTTATCCTTGATTTTATCGAGATTACCTTTGTGGTTGTGCCTATTGTTGGCCCTGTCTTGTTGGCTATGGGCCTTGACCCGGTGTGGTTAGGCGTGATGATCGCCATCAATCTACAGACCTCCTTCCTAACCCCGCCATTTGGGTTTGCATTGTTTTATTTGCGCGGAGTGGCCCCCGAGTCGGTTGAGACCTCTGATATGTATCGTGGCGTGGTGCCCTTTATCATAATGCAGCTATTCTTAATGTTGCTGCTGTCGTTGTGGCCAGCATTGGCTACCTGGCTGCCTAGCTATATTTATAACTAGTTAGATTTTTAGCGCGTCAAAAATGGCTGTTCTAAGAACCTCTTTTTCATTGATCAGGTGATGATTGCCTGTGGCGATCATTGTGACTGACAGAGCGGTAAATTTCTGCCTAAAGGCCCTCAGGTTATGCACCCAGTCTAACGTTTTGTCGTTGTCTCCCTGAATAATATTGATAGCAAAGTCGTTGGCCGGAGCGCGTTCAAATTCCGACACCCAGTGATTCATTGCGCCTATCCATTTAAGGGGCACCGACCTTGGTTGCAGAGGATCCCGAGTGCGCAAAAAATGTAGAAAATCACGGTCGTGAGAGCTGGGACGAAAAACACGCTTAATAGATTTAATAAATAGCCTAGAGAGAAAATACATCCGGCGGCTTTGTTTCCAAGCCCACGGCTGCAATAGGGGTGCAAATAAGTTAAGGCTGGTGAAAGGGTATTGCTGGTTATCGGTTTGGTTGATCAGGTGTTTGAGCAAAATAGCTCCACCCATACTTTGGCCAATACCATGAGTTGGCCCCGGAAAGTGTTTATTAGAGAGGGCAATTACCTGTTCAAGTTGGTCCACATACTGGCTGAAATTATTGATAGAGCCTGGATCACCACTGGACAAGCCGTGACCAATTAAGTCAAAACAGACAACGGTGAGCTGTTGCTGCAAAAGATATTCAATAAGGTGGTTGTACAAACCAATATGATCCATATAACCATGTACTACTACGGCGGTGCCTTTGCTAATAGTAGGCTTCCAAGCCACGATGAGGGTTTGTCGATCAGCGGACTTGCCGGCGATAAGTTGAACGTCGTTAGAGGCTTTAGGCAGGTGATAAAATGTCAGATACTGCGTCAGTTGAAGGCTTGGTTCGTCTGAGTTAGAGGCCTCACTGCCAAAGGCGGGTAATTCCCTTCGCAACCAGTCAATCTGTGTTTGATTAAAATTTCCGCCGGGATCTTCCATAGAGTAATCCAAAAGTAAGTGCGTTGCGGTCCACTATATTGTCAGAATATTAATGGAATACAAGTAAGGCGTTGGGGCAGAGTTAATGTGCAGGGAGCTCTATAGCGGCGTGCTGACAGCAAGCCCCTGCGCTGAAGGCGCAGGCGGAGTATTTACAACAGCGGAAACGTTATTGATTTATTCGTCAGTCGACAAAGATATGTCGTAGACACCCGCTTCGCGCGCTTGGTCTGAAATCTCAACGAAGACCTCTGTTTTAGCTTTGGGGTGTGAACTAATGACCACTTTAGCTTCCGGCTTCTCGGCATGCATGCGTTCGACGTTGGCGCGTACTGCACGAATGTCAATGCGGCGACCTTCAAAAGTCAATTCATTGCTTTCAGAGACCCGGAATACGATATTAGTATTTTCAGAATCTGGTGGTGGCTGGTCAGAGGTTGGTGGCCGGCTAACACCCAAACCTGACTCGTTTACAAACGACGCAGTTACAATAAAGAAAATAAGCATGATAAAAACAACATCCAACATTGGCGTCATATCAATTTCATTTTCGTCTTCTGATCTACGTCTTTTTCCTAGAGCCATGCGCGCCTATTTCCTTTTCGAAGCTTTATTTGTAACAGGACTCGGCATTTTACTGATTTTTTTGTAAAATGCCAGCTTCCAATCCGACAATTCCATACACAATATATACTATTATCGTTGTTAAAAATGGACTAAGAGCGCATTATTTTTACCGACCCCTGACAGAATCAAAGCTAGAGTTATCCGATGCCTGAATTACCTGAAGTTGAGATTACTCTAAAAGGCATAAAGCCTTTTATAAAAGAGCAAAAAATAAATAAATTAATCGTTCGTCAGGGCTCTTTGCGATGGCCAGTGACCGACGGAATCGAATCTATTGTAGAGGGTCAAACGGTAATAGCGGTGTCTCGGCGAGCTAAATACCTGATTATGCAATTAGACCGAGGGTCGATGCTAGTCCATCTTGGTATGAGTGGTAGCTTAAGAGTCGTTAGTGCGGAGGCCGAGTGGCGTAAGCATGATCATATAGAATTACAGTTAGTTAATGGCGCCTGCCTGCGCTATCACGACCCGCGACGCTTTGGATCTTGGCTTTGGTCTTTGGGCGAACATCAACAGTTAGCTCACTTAGGGCCAGAGCCATTATCAACGGACTTCGATGGTACTCTGCTGTGGCGAAAAGCAAAAGCCAGAAAGATGTCCGTTAAACCTTTTATTATGGATAACAAAATCGTTGTTGGGGTCGGCAATATTTATGCGGCTGAGGCGCTTTTTCGCAGTGGTATTCGGCCAGACAGGCCGGCAGGCAAGATTTCAAAGCAGCGCTATGAGTTATTAGGCAGCCATATAAAGGATGTACTCGCCGCCGCCATAGAGCAGGGAGGAACCACTTTACGTGATTTTGTTAATAGCAGTGGGGAGCCGGGATATTTCCAGCAAACCTTGGCTGTGTACGGCCGCGGGGGCAAAGGCTGTATAACCTGTGCTGGGATTCTTAAGGACATTCGGCTTGGCCAGCGAAGTTCGGTCTTTTGCCCCCAGTGCCAACGTTAAGGCACAGGGGGGGGTAAGGATGTTATTTGAACTTTTCCAGCAGCGCTGCGGCAACATGAGGCGGAACAAATTTACTCGCATCACCTTTGAGCGCAGAAATCTCTCGAATAAGGGATGAGGAGATATAAGAAAATTTCTCCGATGGTGTCAGAAATATGCTCTCAAGCTCAGGGCTTAAAGCACGGTTCATGTTTGCCAGCTGAAACTCGTACTCGAAGTCAGAAACAGCCCTAAGACCCCGCATCACGGCTTCTGCATTACAGTCCTTGACGAAATTAACAAGCAAATAATCAAATCCTTTGATTTCTACGTTATCTAAGTGTGCCACCGCGACTGTTGCTAAATGAATGCGCTCATCAATCGTAAACAGCGGGCTTTTTTTCTGATTACTAGCGATGCCTATGACAATCTTGTCAAATAGTTTGGCCGCGCGCTCAATGAGGTCAACGTGACCATTGGTAATGGGGTCAAATGTGCCAGGATATACGATCGTCTTCATAGCTATATTCCATTTCTGGGTTTTCGTTGAGGCTGCATATTACTTAATTTAGTTGCTAGGCTCAATGCGAGTAAACAAACAGTATCTCACCTCGCCTGCATATTTGTCCTGCACTTGTTGCCAATTTAATGGTGGTACGAAAGTGTTGTCACTTAAGCTTAGCTCGCAGTAGATCATTGCACTGGTAGTTAACCAGCCATTTTCCTCCAATAAGGAGCAGCTTTGATTGAGCAATTCCGCATCAAAAGGGGGGTCTATAAACACGATATCGAATACTTGTCCTTTCGATGGCTGAGCGAGAAACTTGAGGCTGTTGATATTAATGATGTTGATATCTGCTGACAGTGCCACTTTGGTTGAGTGTAGATTTTTAGCCGCTGCCGGATGACTTTCTAGAGCCGTGCAGTGAGCCGCGCCACGAGATAAAGCTTCAAACCCGAGCACGCCGGACCCAGCAAAAAGGTCTAGACATTTAGCCCCTGAGATATCGGCGGCCAGCCAATTAAAAAGTGTCTCTCGGATACGGTCACCGGTGGGCCGCAAGCCCGGAGCCTCGGCAAATAAAATCTTTTGGCTACGCCAAGTGCCGCCAATAATTCTGACACTACGATCCGCTTTTGATGTGGCCGTTAGTTTTTTTGTTGCCAATTTGACGCTCCATTTGAACTACTTTTAACTACTTTTTCCATTGTAAATGGTAGGATACACCAAATCTCATCAACCTAAGTATACTGATTAAAATGGATTCAAAATCAACGAACAGTGATGACGAGAAGGTGCCCAAGCGATCTTTTCTCGACCGCTTTAAGCGCAGCCAGGCGCCCCTCGCAGAATCTAACGAAGAGTTACCAGAGACTCAGGCAGCTATTGCCAAGCCAAATCTTGCGCAGCGTATGCGCTCGGCGCTGTCTAGAACGGGAGAGGGTATAGGCAGTATTTTTCTGGGCAATAAAGTTATTGACGAAGAATTATTTGAGGAGCTTGAAACCGCTTTGCTAATAGCTGATGTAGGTGTTGAAACGACTGCTAAAATTATTGCTGATCTAACAGCGCAGACTAACCGTCAATCGCTCAAAGATGGCGCCGCATTAAAGTCCGCGCTAGAAAAAATATTGATCGACCGGTTAAGTGGCAGTGAAAAAGCTATTGATTTTGATAGACAGGGCCAGCCCTTTGTAATGTTGGCGGTTGGAGTGAATGGGGTTGGTAAAACGACAACGATTGGAAAGCTTGCTCAGCAGATAAAAGGACAAGGCCGGTCAGTGATGCTGGCGGCAGGCGACACATTTAGGGCGGCAGCGGTAGAACAGGTACAGGTTTGGGGAGAGCGCAATCAGATACCGGTGGTGGCGCAGCATACTGGGGCAGATAGTGCTTCGGTCATTTTTGACGCCATCCAAGCAGCTAAATCAAGAGACGTTGATGTCATTATTGCCGACACGGCGGGCCGCTTGCATAATAAAAGTAATCTAATGGAAGAACTGAAAAAGGTGAAGCGAGTAGCCGGCAAACTGGATGAAACAGCGCCCCATGAGATTTTATTAGTGCTTGATGCAGGTACTGGACAAAACGCCTTGGCGCAGATGGCTGAGTTCAATCAGGTGGTTGGTGTTACGGGGTTAGCTCTTACCAAGCTTGATGGCACCGCCAAAGGAGGCATTGTTTTTGCGCTCGCAGATAAATTCGCGGTTCCAATTCGTTATATTGGTGTAGGAGAAGGGCCAGACGACCTGCAACCTTTTGTTGCGGAAGATTTTGTTCAGGCATTATTAAACACTAAGACTTAACGAGTATAGCTATGATTCGCTTTGATAATCTGAGTAAACGTTACCCAGGAGGTTTGGAGGCTTTAAGTAACGTTAATTTTGAGCTGAATGCGGGTGAAATGGCCTTCCTCACCGGCCCCTCAGGGGCGGGGAAAAGTACGCTTCTCAAATTGTTGATGCTGATGGAAAGGCCTACTTCTGGCACTTTGTTGATCAATGGTAAAAACTTAAACCGGTTATCCAGATCGGCAATTCCAACCTACCGGCGTCAGATAGGAGTGGTTTTTCAAAATCATCAGCTCCTTACGGACCGAACCGTTTTTGATAATGTAGCGTTACCTCTTCAGATCTCAGGATACCCTGCCTCTGAGACGGGGCGTCGTGTCCGAGCTGCTCTTGATGGGGTTGGCTTGCTCGATAAAGAGACGCACAACCCCCTGACCCTGTCTGGAGGTGAGCAGCAAAGGGTGGGTGTTGCTCGGGCGGTAGTGCATAAGCCTAAGATCTTGATAGCAGACGAGCCCACAGGAAACCTAGATCCTAAATTGTCTGCCGAAATTATGGCCATGTTTAGACGATTTCAAGGTGTTGGCGTTACTGTGTTGATTGCGACCCATGATATTAATTTGATCAATACCATGGATGAAAGGATTATGCATATAGAAAACGGCATGATAACGGATGATGGTGTGCACCATGGCCACTACTGAGAAATCTAATCGAGAAGCTCCACAGCGCGGAGCGACGGGACAAAAATTTCGCCTTAGTGATCGGTGGCGTGGATATAGAGCGCATCATCGAGCAACGCTAAGTAGCAGCGTGAGAAAAATGCTCAGTGAGCCAGTTCAAACATTGATGACCGCTTTGGTAATTGCGATAGCACTAGCGTTGCCCTCGGCAATGTTGTTGGCGCTCAGCAATGTGCAAACAATAGGTGGAGATCTGGAGTCTTCCTCACAGATTACCGTATTTGTAGCAAAGTCTGCTAATAGTGCAGCGGTCGATGGTCTTGCTTTGCAATTAGAGGATTTAGAGGGAGTGATTTCAGTAACCTATGTGTCGGCTGAGCAAGCTCTGGAAGAATTTAAAGCGTTATCGGGATTTGGCACGGCGCTACAGTATTTGGACGAAAACCCGCTGCCGGCAGTTTTTTTGGTGCAACCACTGTTATCTGGGGAGGCTGGGGTAAGTCAGGCTGGAAAATTGATTGCGAGTATTGATGAGCTTGAATCTGTTGAAGATGTTCAGGTTGATATGCTCTGGATACAGCGATTAAATGCAATAACCCAAATTGGAGAAAAGTTAGTGCTAGCTATTAGCCTTGCTCTTGGCATTGGTGTGCTATTAATTGTCGGAAATACTATCCGCTTGGCCATTCAAGGCCGACAAGAAGAAATTATCGTGGTTAAGTTGGTGGGCGGCACAGATGCTTATGTGCGCCGACCATTTCTTTATACTGGCACACTCTTAGGTTTATTTGGCGCCATTATCGCGTCCTTGATACTGATTGCTTGTGTTATTTGGGTTGGCCGCTCCGTAGAGGTTCTGGCCAGTCTATATCAGAGTCAATTTGAGCTTGTAGGGCCTGGTCTGTCTGGGATATTGGCGCTCTGTGCTATTGGTGCTATGACCGGGCTGATCGGTGCATGGGTCGCGGTAATGCAATATTTACGCAAAATAGAGCCAAAATAGAGCCAAAATAGAGCATTTTGCCCATCAAAGCCTTGTAAATAGGCGCTTTGAAGACAATTTAAGGGGCTTTTTAGGGCTAGGAACTACGTAGTAATTAGTGTTATTATTGCCGACCGACGATATTAAGAGAAAATTATGAGTAAAGCGCTCCAAACAATGGAATGGATGACTCCCGGTGCAAACCTGAATGCTTACATTCAGGGTACTGCAACTGTGCCCATCTTATCTATCGATGAGGAGAAGGCTTTGGGCGAAGCTTTATACTATCAAGATGATCTTGATGCCGCTCGCAAACTCGTTATGTCGCACCTCAGATTTGTTGTGCACATTGCCCGATCTTACAACGGTTATGGACTGCCTCTGGCTGACCTCATCCAAGAAGGCAATGTTGGGCTAATGAAGGCAGTCCGTCGATTCAATCCTGAAAAAGGTGTTCGGGTCGTATCTTTCGCCGTTCACTGGATTAAGGCAGAGATCCATGAGTTTATTTTGCGTAACTGGCGTATTGTGAAGGTTGCGACGACTAAATCTCAGCGCAAGTTATTCTTCAATCTACGCAGTGCTAAAAAAGAGTTAGATTGGCTTTCCGCTGAAGAGGCAAAAGCCGTCGCAGACGATCTTGGTGTTCCGGTAAAAGACGTGATGGAAATGGAAATGCGTTTGACGTCAAGGGATGCAACTTTCGATGCTCCGGTAGATGACGAAGAGAGCACTTACTACTCACCATCTCTGTATTTAGAATCTAAGGGTGCAGATCCTGCCGAACAAGTTGAAAATGAGAATTATGAAGGCGATAACAATTTCCGCCTTAGCCAGGCTGTAAAAAGTCTTGATGAGCGTAGTCGTTCAATACTTCAACGCCGGTGGTTGGATGATAAAAAATCAACCTTACACGAGCTAGCTGCTGAGTACGGTATTTCTGCTGAGCGTATTCGTCAGTTAGAGAAGAACGCAATGAAGAAAGTTCGCGTATTAATGGAAGCTTAATTTAATAAACTACTACAATAAGCCGCACTCTAACCAACGTGCGGCTTTTTTATTGCTATGAATAAACTACTTTGGCTTAGGTTTATCGGAATTAGTGGCGCAGTGTGCGTAATGCTAGGTGCATTTGCTACGCATGGCCTAGAAGCTCGTTTAACTGAGCGCTACATGGATATTTTCCAGACAGCGATATTTTATCAATTTCTACACACATTAGCGCTTTTTGGCCTTGTCTGCTTACCAGACCAGCTAGTAAATTCTAAGATTCGAGATTGGGCGGCAATAAGTTTTGCCCTTGGCATTCTAATATTTTCTGGTTCACTATATCTTTTGGTTGTCACTCAAATAGGCGCTCTTGGCATGATCACTCCCATTGGCGGTAGCGCTTTCATCATTGGATGGCTGCTACTCATCATTGTCGTTAAGCGAGCTCAGTAGATGGAGATGAGACCGGAGTATAGAAAGAAGTCTATTCGCAGCTATGTGGTGCGAGCGGGACGCATGACTGATGGTCAGCGCAAGGCATTTGAAACCAGCTGGCCTATCTATGGTCTAAAATTAGCCGACGGCGCTATTAATGCAGATGAGGTGTTTGGCCGCGCAGGTCCCAAGGTACTAGAAATCGGTTTTGGTATGGGGGACTCTTTATTACAAATGGCGGCCGCTGAACCTGATACTGACTTTATTGGTATTGAGGTGCACCCCCCGGGGGTTGGTACTATTATTAATTCTGCCCGCATGGAAGGCTTAGCCAATTTGCGTGTTTATCTCGCCGATGCAAATGACGTGCTTGAAGAATGCTTTGCGCCAGAGAGCATTGATCGTCTGCAGTTGTACTTTCCTGATCCTTGGCACAAGAAAAAGCACAACAAACGGCGGATTGTCCAACCGTCGTTTTTGCAACAAGTTAGAGAAAAGCTGCGGCCCAATGGGGTCTTGCACATGGCTACAGACTGGCAGCCGTATGCTGAACAAATGCTGGAGACCCTGAGTGAGGCCGAAGGGTTTGAAAATTGTACCGGATCTGGACAATATTCACCTAGGCCCGCCTATCGACCGCTCACTAAATTTGAAAAGCGAGGCGAACGATTAGGTCACGGAGTTTGGGATTTGATCTTCAAAAAAACTAGCTAGTGACGCAAGACACTGGATGAAGATAGAAAATCAAGTGAACAGCATAGTTGCTGCCAGCACTCAAATGGCTTAAATTAAATAATTACTTACTAACAAAAGAACACTTAATAAAGGAAATAAAATGAATCTAGTAAAAATTCTCCCTCTTACCGCCCTGTTGGCAATTAGTGCTTGTGATTCTGAGGCCAAAAAAGAGGTCGTATTGGATACGCAAGAGCAAAAAATTAGTTATTTGATGGGATTAGATAGCGGCAAGAGACTTCAAAGTATGGACATGGGTTTTAATAAAGACGCTTTCGACAGTGGTCAAGAAGCGGGGTTGACTGATGCGTTGCCAAGCTTGTCAGAAGAGCAAATCGCTGAAGCGATCGAAGTTTTCGAACAACAAATGACAGCGAAGCAGCAAGCTATGCAAAATGAACAAGAGCAAGCAGTTGCGCTCCAGGCCGACACCAATGCGATTGAAGGAGCCGAATTTTTAGAAATAAATGGCGCCAAAGAAGGCGTTACCACGACAGCTAGTGGCCTCCAGTATAGAGTGTTAACCGCAGGTACTGGCTCGACACCGACAGCAGAAAGTACCGTTGAGGTGCACTATGCTGGACGACTACTTGATGGTATTGAATTTGATAGTTCAATTAAGCGTGGCGTTCCAACGCAATTTGGAGTGACGCAAGTGATTCCCGGCTGGACCGAAGGATTGCAGTTGATGTCTGAGGGATCTAAATGGGAGCTGTATATTCCTTCAGATCTGGCGTATGGGCCAGGAGGTACCGGGCCAGGAGGACCTATTGGACCCAATGCAACACTCATTTTTGAAGTTGAGTTGCTCCAGGCTAATGTATCTGACGAGAATTAATCTGTTTCGATTCTTTTTTATGCTCATTATTTTTGTTTAGACGGTATCTGGCGGAGGTTCATTGAGTAACTTACCGACATGAGAGCTATGCAGTACATCAATCAACGTATCCTCCTGGTCAAAACGTTTAGCTAGGGTCTCTCCAATACTGGCAAGATCAATAACAAGTGATTCCAGATCATCTGTAATGAGGTATTTCTCGTTAAAATCAAGAATCAACTCTGTTGATGGTTGAATTTTTTTAATCAGCTCATCGCCTTTCTTAAGGCCTGATTTATCGTTAAATAAAGCGCCCTCTTGATTCAGATAGTCAAATATTTCGAAGTGTCCCGCGGAGGCATAATCCACCATCATCTCGCAGAAGAGTTTTAATTCTTCACTGTGATTACTGCCCGCTTCAGAAAAGTCGGTAATCTCAGTTAACTCACAATACATGGACAATAGTTCGCGGCGGTCCTCCAGCCATCTATCAATAAGGTCACTGGCGTTATTCCAATGCGTTTGTAACGTTTGATTCTCCGTAACCATAAGCTTATTCCCGAACTGACTCAGTTTTACATAAGTTTACAGCTTTTCTAACAAAAGGATAATTTTTAAACCGTAAATATCTGGATCATTGGCACTAAAAAAATGGAAGTCCAAATACCATTTAAGCCCATTCCTATGGTTGAAAAGGCTCCACATCGAGGGCTTTTTTCGAATGCCTTTAGTGTTCCAATAGCATGTGCTGTGACACCAAGAATCAGTCCTTGCCAGCGTTCGTCTTCTAATCCAACAATATGAAAAACCCGAGGAGCAACCAAAATTCCAATAATTCCAGTGAAAAGTACTATTGGAGTAATCAGTGTAATGAGCCCTCCTAGTTGCTGAGTGATAACCATAGCAATCGGGGTGGTGACTGATTTAGCGGCTATAGACAACATCATAATGGGTTCGGAAGTCAGCCACAAAGCTAAAGAAAGGGCAGAAACAGCAGCGAAAAAACCACCAAAAAGCACTGCAATAGTTAATATCGGTATCACTTTAGACATTTGCTTTAAATATTTAGCAAGAGGCACAGCCAGGGCCACGGTGGCAGGGCCTAGCAGCCAACTCAATAGGCCGTTGGCCTTGTAGTACTGGTCAAAATCAACGCTCATGAGAACGAGCAAGATAGCAATAAAGGGAGTACCAATAATTAGTGGATGCAGTAAAGGTTTTTCTGAACTACGCCGATAGATCGACATCCCAAGCCAAAAACCCGTCACTGAGAGAAGCATTACCCAGGAGGAGGCTGTAATCTGCTGCCATTGCATGGCAAGTAAATCAGTCATTTTTATCCGCTCCGATAGTTTTGATCAACACCGCCATGAAAATGATCGCTAGCAGAGTACTTAAGGCGATCACAACCATTAGTAGGCGTATTTGTAAGCTGATAGCGGGGCCAAGGAAAAATACGCCTACGCAGGCAGGTATAAACAACAAAGAAAGATTTTGAATAAGCCTGTTACTGACAGGTTCAACGATTGAGGCTAAGCGGCTAGGATAAGCGAGAAATATTAGTAGGAGCAACATGCCCATTAATGACCCTGGAACGATCACGCCAGCCCTCTGGACGACTAACTCTCCAAGCCATTGGAAAATGACCAAGACAGTAAGTCCTGCGATTAATTTCAACCCTTTCGAAATAATTGATATAGCCCTATGACGGCCAGTACGACAAAAATAAATAATACCCATCCCGGCATGCTGACACCGAAAAGTTCCCACTGGACTTTGGCACAGTTACCATCGCCGCGTATTAGCATGGTAATGACCTCGGACGCAGGGAAGACATCAAAAAGATAGTCTACAGGCGGGCCACAGGTTGGCACTTTTTCTTCCGGCAGATTTTGCAGCCATATCTGCTTTGCTGAAAAAAAGCCGCCCGCGATAGCACCTGCAAACCCTAGAGTAGCATAGATTTTTTGGCCCTTCTGTTGCGGGTTATGTAATGCCGCTATCAAAAAGATAACACCAACAAGAGCAACAAATACGCGTTGAGTAATACACAGATAACAGGGCTCCAGTCCAAGGTGCTCTTGGAAATAAAGCACCGCAATAAGTAGCGCACCACCACAGCCAAGGGCGATCAAAAAATTGACTGTTCTATTATTTGGGTAAACCAAGCGTCACTCCGTAATTGGCTGGGTCTTGCTCTGGCTTATTATGCCATTAGCGGTAATAGCCAGCGAGGAAATCATCAAAAGAGAGAGTATCGCTAGCCTCTATCTCAGTTTGTCGCCGTAAAGATTCCTCAGCCAGTTGTCTGTATTTAGCAGTTGTCTCTGCGCTTGGTGGTTTAGCTTGAAAATAGGCGCGATGCTCAGTGGCTTTGCGCATGGCCATAGCGTAATAGGTTTCGCCATTGGCCCTCATCTCTTCTAACAGCATTGCCGCTGGCGTGGCGCCGCCGTCAGTCAACTTTAGCATCATGACATTAAAGGCCTGGCCATAGGCATTGGTTTGATTGGCACTATCGAGAAGGTCAGCGACCGGTCGCATTTCATCAAATAATAATTGGCCCCATTCTCTGAGGAGAATTTCAGAATCACCAACGAGCAACTTTAGCTCAGGGTCTCGACCTTGGTAGACAGTCCGATCGATATTCTGCGGAATCAGCGCGTACTCTACATTGTTAGTTTTCGGGCTGTCTTTGAGTAGACAAAATAACAAGAACGTATCAAGAAAGCACATCGTTTGCATGTCAATACCGCAGGGTAATAGCGGGTTAAGGTCGATGCAGCGTACCTCAACATATTCTACTCCGCGCTCTGCCAGCGCATGTAATGGCGTTTCTCCGGTAGCTGTAGTCCGCTTAGGTCTAATAGAGCTATAGAACTCATTTTCGATTTGCAGCAGGTGAGTATTTAGCTGTTTGTGACTATCTTTACTGCTCTTAAGGCCTATGGCTTCGTAGTCAGGGTACGGCTTCTTAAGAGCCTCTTGTAGTGTTTTTGTGTACTGCGACAAATCGTTATAAGACACAGTCAAAGAACTCTGAGAGTCGCTTTGATAGCCCAGATCACCCATGCGCAATGACGTAGCAAAGGGCTGATGCAGGCTGTGGGAATCACTGCCAAAAGGCATTAGCCGATGCTTCTGATGACGAACAAAGCTGCGGCAAACTGCCGGTGCCGCTCCTAGAAGATAGAGTAATAGCCAGGAATAGCGGCGGAAATTGCGAATTAGAGAAAAGTAGCCGTCAGACTTAAAGTCTTGCAGTGATTGCTGATTACCGGCGGCCTCTTTTAAATCCTCCCAAAGAGAATCGGGCACAGAAAAATTATAATGAATACCGGCAATAGTCTGCATCAGTCGACCATAGCGATTGCCGAGACCTTCTCGATAAATTCTCTTCATGGTGCCGATATTCGAACTGCCGTAGTAAGCAATGGGTATGCTGTCATCATCGCCCAGCTGGCAAGGCATGCTACTGACCCACAGCAATTCATCCCCAAGCTCTTGATATGTGACCCGATGAATTTCTTCTAGCTGCTTTAAAACGCTATCCATCGAGGAAGAAGGGGCGGTGATGAACTCAAGTAGCGCTTCAGAAAAGTCGGTGGTAATAAGCGGGTGGGTTAGCGCCGAACCCAGTGTTTTGGGGTGGGGCGTTTGCGCCAAGCGACCGCTGGATTCAACACGCAGGCTCTCTTTCTCTATGCCTCGCATAATGCCAGTTAGTCGAGCTGCTCGGGCGGGATCTCTTAATAACTCGAGATTGGCGTCTAAAGACAAATGGCTATCCCCTATTAAGCAGCGCTGGATTGGTCAGTGTTTGCTGCGATCTGTTCTTTACTGATAGCGTCAGCTGATAGCAGCGGCACTCCGTTCGGCCCCAATTCATACTCAACAACCTCAGCCCTTAAACTAGCATCTTTGGCATTGAGCTCAACTAGTTGATTAAGCGCTATATCTCTATGGGGAGTAGTAAAAATATGCTTGGCAACAATTTCTGACGTCCACTGAAATTCCTTGTCGAGGATGTCATTATTCTGCGTCTGCAGAGCGTAAGTTTTCATGCTATCTCCGTGACAGACCTGTGGTTTTCGGGCACAGTGTAACCCATACATATACTGAATAAAAAGGGGAAAAAAATGAGCAAGCAAGCCTTAGTTCCCATTGCAGACGGAACTGAAGAAATCGAAGCTGTAACGATCATCGATCTGCTACGGCGAGCCGGCGTAGATGTCACTGTTGCCAGTGTTAGCGAACAATCAGAATTGAAAATAACCGCGGCTAGAGGGACTTGTATTGTTGCTGATTGCGCTGTTGAAGACTGTGTCGGGCAGTCGTGGGATTTGATTGCACTTCCAGGCGGTGTGACTGGATCAGAGGCTTTGGCTGGTTGCGACAGGCTTGACAAGTTACTTCGACAACAAGTGTCTGGTGACAAGTTGTTCGCTGCCATCTGCGCGGCCCCAGCCCTAGTGCTGGGGGCAAAAGGATTCTTGGGGGATAGAACAGCTACCTGCCATCCGAAGTTCCATCAGTCTTTATTAGCTAAAGAGGTGGACGTTGAATCTCGCGTTGTGGTAGACGGGAAATGTGTAACCAGCCAGGGCCCTGCCACGGCCATAGATTTTTCTCTGGAGCTTGTTGAGCAGCTCTGTGGTGTGGTTAAGCGCGAAGAAGTTGCCTCAGCTCTAGTGCTGACCACATCAGCCACTGCATATTACTAAAGACTTAATTAACCAAGGTATCAGCATTCAGACCATTACCCATTATCTTTTGCTTAAAACTGGCTCCAGCCATGTAAAGACAAGGCACAAATAGCAATGTTACTGTCGTAGCAAATAACACTCCGAAAGCGAGAGACGCGACCATTGGAATAAGAAACTGAGCCTGTACGCTGGTTTCGAATAAAATCGGAGTAAGCCCAATAAACGTTGTCAGTGAGGTTAGAATAATGGGCCTGAATCGATCAACACTGCCTCTGACCAGGGCCGTATAAACATCTTCTCCCTCTTCGCGCAGCTGAATAATTCGATCTATCAGTACTAGATTATCATTGACGACCACCCCAGATACCGCCAACACTCCTACCAGTGAAAGCAAGCTGAAGTCTAAGCCCATCAAGAGATGCCCGAAAATAGCTCCCATAATTCCGAAAGGAATTGCCGATAAAACCCCCAGGGGTTTTAGATATGATTTAAATTCGATTGCCATGAGAGAATAAATCAGCAAAATGGCTAGACCAAAGAGCTTAAGCGCCGCACGGTTAAATTCTTCTTGATCTTCGATTTGACCATCTTTTTTAATCGATACCTCAGGAAATAACAGCTGCATCTCCTCGGCAACATCGCCATACATGATGTCAGCTATCTCACTTACAGTTAGCTTGCCGGTGGAAGGCAGAGCACTGATCACAATACTTCGCTCCCGGTCGTTGCGCTTGATCCTAGAATATCCGGGCACGTAACTAGCTTCTGCTACGGAGTAAAAGGGCACCTCTGCGCCACTTGCTGTTCGAATACGCATATCTGCAAGTGTATCTACCTGCGATCTAGCATTTTTTGGGTAACGCACCATCACGCGCACATCATCGCGGCCGCGCGGCACTCTCTGGGCTTCGGCGCCATAAAAGCCCTGGCGCACTTGCGTGGCCACTTGGGAAAGACTAACGCCAAGACTGTCCGCGTTAGGGAGCAAACTAATGTCAATATCTTCGCGCCCAGAATGTAAGTCGTCACGGATATTTCTGGTGCCGGGCAACTGCTCTAGTTGATGCTTTAAAAATTGTGCGGCTTCTGCGAGCTGTTCGACATTGGATGCCGTTAGTGACATAGAAAATTGAGACTGGGGAGGTCCCAGAGTTATATCCATATCAATCTTTTTAGCCTCTGGCACTGGTCCCATATGATACTGCCATCGTTCAGCCACTAGTTTTGGTTCTATTTCACCGCTTACCTCGGGGCTGAGCTCGATCATTAGGCGAAGGGTATCTCCCCACATGAACGATAGTTGATTGGCGATCAGACGGTCAGTCACAATTACTTCTTGAATCTCGGGATCTCCAGCAAGTTGCGTTGACGCTCGCTCTGCTCGCTTTATGATTTCTAACTTAGCTTCTTTAGAGTGACCGTCTGGCATCTCCAAGCGCATCCTAATGAAGTCTGAGGCAACATTCGGCATTTGGACCTGCCTAACATAGCCCGCCCCGACGAGCGTGAGCGATAGGACGAAGGCTAACAAGAATAATACCAGCGTTAAGCTATGCCAGCGCAATGCTTTTTCAAGTAGAGGCCGGAATACATTTTGACCTACCCGCTTCAAGCTGGAGGCACACCACAGGCGTGCCTTGTACAATGTGCCTAATTCTGCGGTTCTTTCTTTCTCAGGTTTCATTTGCGCCAGGTGTGAGGGCAAAATCCACAGTGACTCGATTAATGAAAAGCCTAGAGCAATAACTGTTATAGAAGGTATCGCCCAGAGTAATTTCGCCCATAGTCCAGGTAGAAAGAAGATAGGGGAGAAGAAAATCATAGTGCTTAGCACCGCTAGAAATACGGGCTTTGAAACTGCCTGAGCGCCGAATTGCGCAGCCGTAAAACGGTCATATCCCTCTTCTTGGTGACGAAAAATACTTTCACCAACGATAATCGCATCATCCACAATAATCCCTAAAATCAACAGGAATGAAAACATTGATAGCATATTTATTGTCAAACCGACCCCTGGTAAAATCCAGAGCGCACCCATGTAGGCAACACCGATACCTAAGGCCACCCAAAGTGCTAGCTGCGGGCTGAGGAACAGCATCAATATAATAAAGACCAGGATTAAACCGCCTATGGCATTCTTGGTGAGCAGCGATAGGCGTCCCTCAAACAGCACTGAAAAGTCTAACCAGGTATCCATTTGAAGCTCGTCGGGCAAAAATGAGGCACCGGTTGCGACATAGTTCTTAACTGCTCTGGTAGTTGCCATCACGTCGGGATCTTCACCCACGCTGATAGCAAGGAAAATCGACGTTTTACCATTAAACCGGGTCAGCGAATTGCGCTCTTCAAACGTGTCTTTAACGACCGCCACATCGCCAATGGTAATCTCTGTTCCGTCACCGCGGCTAGTCACGATAATTTTGTTAAAGTCGTCTTCGTAGTAGGCCTGTCCGCGCGTTTGTACCTGAATATCACCACTATCGGCGCGGATCGTCCCTGCGGGTAAATTCAGGGAGGTACGACGAATTGCGGTGACAACATCGTTAAAAGAAAGCCCATAGCGACGCATATCAATCTCAGATAGCTCTATGTCGACCTGAGGTTGCCGAACACCCCAGACCTCAACAAAATCAATATCGCGCATGGCGGCAAGATCATCACGAATACGCTCGCCATATTCTTTCAGCACGCGCTCCTCGGCATCGCCAAACAGAGCAATTCTGATGACCTCCTCGCGCTCAACCAATTCAGTCACAATAGGCCGTTCAGCGTCTCCAGGAAAGGTGGTGATAGCATCGATACGACTCTTTATGTCGTTAAGCATTTTTGTCATTTCATAATTTGTGTCAACCTCGACCGTCACAGATCCGCGACCTTTACGCGCTTCTGATGATAAACTTTTGATACCTTCTAGGTTATAAATGGCTTCCTCAATACGCACCACAATTTGTTCTTCAACTTCTTTTGGGCCTGCTCCAGGGTAGGGCATGTTGACGGTAATATAATTCACCGATATGGAGGGAAAAACCTCTTTCCCAATGCCGTAGGCACCAAAAAAACCACCGATTAAAATTAAGAACATCAATAGGTTAGCCGCAACTGGGTTGTTTACAAACCACCGAATGGACGCATTCAAAGTATTGGTTCCTCAGTATCGGGATTTTGGCTTTTGGCCAAGACCCCTTTCTGAGGCGAAACTTTCATGCCA
The DNA here is from genome assembly GCA_018654575.1 of Porticoccaceae bacterium. Taxonomy (GTDB): domain Bacteria; phylum Pseudomonadota; class Gammaproteobacteria; order Pseudomonadales; family Porticoccaceae; genus HTCC2207. The sequence goes on along the minus strand of JABILI010000097.1, from coordinate 67,688 downwards.
TTGATGGCTAGGGGGATACGAGAAGAAACAATGCGCATACCAGGAGTAAGACCAACGGCGGTTATGCTATTAGCTTGGGTCTGAACGACCGAAACTAACTGATAGTGGATTTCATTGTCTTTATTCAGGATGAGAATCTCATTGCCTCGATACACGGCGGTCTTTGGAATAGTTACTGCATCCGTAATGGTTTTCCCTGTAATTTCAGCTTCAACAAAAAGTCCGATATTTAAGGGTGGCCTGTTACCTGAAATATTTGATTTAAAAGGGTTCTCTACCTCCGCCACTGCATAGGTCATTCTGCTTTTTACATCAATTGAAGCGTCGGTTCGAACGATCTTACCTTGCCACTCATAAACTTGATCACCGACTCTACTGCGCAGAGTAACGCTAGGATAGTAAATGGTTTTGTTGTCTTCGAAATTCACGGGCAGTTTAACTAATGCGGCTTCTCGATCGGACAGCGGCAGGCGCACTTCTACGACATCAGTGCTATAAACCTTCGCGATTCGGGCTCCGGGATTAACGTATTGTCCAAGGTTAGCAAATGTCTGTCGAATGCGACCGCGAAAGGGCGCGCTAATCCCGGTGCGCGCAAGGTCCAGTTGCGCCTTCTTTAGATCGGCTTGTGCCGATTCAAGCCCTGCCTTTGCTGAGTTTAGCTGTGGTTGCCGCAAAAAAAGAGCGTTTGCTGTTGTATCCTTGAGATCTCGCCATTCACGTTTGGCTTGTCGCGAGCGCCCTTGCTCCAGGGCGACCAGTTCAGCAGCTTTAGCCACCTGGGCTTTTGCCCGAGTAACCGAAAATTCATAATCTTCCGGCTCAATCTGCATGAGCTGCTCTCCGGCCTTAAAAAACCCACCGTTGGCATATTGATCAGCAGTTGAAAGGACTCGTCCAGCGACCTGAGAAACTAAGTCAATTTCGCGTTTTGGTGCGACTGTGCCCTGAGAGCGAATGGTCACGGCAATAGGCGAAGGCGAGATCGTCATAACCTGAACTGAAAGTGCTGGTTTAGGTGCCAGCGGTGTGCGCTGAGGTTTAGGGCTGAAATAGTAGAGTGAGACTATTATTAATAGCCCTGCGATTAAAGCGCATACTGCGATCAGTTCCTTGCGACTTAACAATGACATTAATGGGTAACCTTTAAATTGAGTACATTTTGACTTTCTATGGGCCTAGACAAAAGCCACACATAAATTACTATTATCTGGGATAAAACGCACCAGAGGCCGCATGGTTGACGAAGTTTGAGGACTTTAATGCCTAAGAGACCAGAACGCCAGAGCTAACGTATTTTTATACTAGAAATACGTTAAAAAACCGGCAATGGATTGTTTTAGCTGGCGTTGGCTTTTTGGTGATCGTCCTGATCCGACAAATCATTAAACATATCTCGGTCTAATAGACCTTCGCTATCGGCTACTACTGCAGTTACCATGCCGTCTCCCGAGACATTGACAACCGTTCGCATCATATCCAGTAGGCGATCAACACCGATAATCAAGCCAATACCCTCGACAGGTAGACCAACTTGCTGCAAGACCATTGCTAAGGTAATTAACCCTACACCCGGCACACCTGCCGTGCCGATAGAAGCTAAGGTGGCGGTCGCAACAACTGCCAGGTACTCACTCATAGCCAGGTCAAGGCCATAAGCCTGAGCGATAAAGACGGTTGCAATACCTTGCATAATTGCGGTGCCATCCATATTGACTGTTGCCCCTAAAGGGATAGTAAACGAAGCAATTGAGTTGTGTGCGCCGACTCTTGTTCGAGCCACGTTTAGGGTGATTGGCATCGTTGCATTACTAGATGAAGTGCTAAAAGCAAACAAGAGTGCCGGGCGCATGTTTTTGAATAGGGTTAAAGGATTTAGCTGGGTAAGTAATGAAAATATACTGGTATACACAACACTGGCATGGAGAAATAGAACGAACACTATCGTGCCAAAATACAGAGCAAGATTAATAATGGCGGAGAAGCCTTGACTAGTAAATAATTTTGCCAATAGGCAAAACACACCATAGGGCGCCAGATTCATCAAAATAGCCACCATGCGCATAATAACATCGCTAATCATCTGGCAACCGCGCAAAACGGTTTTTCCAGAATCTCCAGCCTGTAATATGGCGACACCTACTAAAATGGCGAAGACAATAACTTGTAGCATGTTACCCTCAACCATGGCCTGAAAAGGATTAGAGGGGAAAATCCCAATAAAGACGTCTTTAAAGGATGGTGCTGCTTTAGCGACATAATTAGCCGCTTCAGCTGTATTGATGCCTACGCCAGGATCGACGATGTTGGCGATAGTCAGAGCAAGACTTACTGCAATGGCGGTTGTTACTAAGTAGAGGGCTATGGTTTTTAAGGCTACTTGCCCCATCTTGACGTCCTCACCCATAGAGGCAGAACCGCACACCAGGGAGAAAAATACCAGTGGAACTACTAGCAACTTTAAAGAGATGACGAAAATCTTACCAATCACATCAAAAATATTATCTACAAACCAAGCAATAAGCGGTGTTTGGGCAGGATCAGCACCGCCTAGCGCATTTAGCACTAAACCTAGCATTATGCCGAGGACCATTCCCAATAGAATTTTTGATGAAAGTTGCATGTGCGCTTAGAACTCCGTGTTAGCGATTAGAGTGCAGTTTAAACCGGTTCGAGGACCAGAGTATAAACCTTGAAAAAAACTCAGGTACTCGAATGAATATCATCCCAACCACCATTATATTCATGATGGCTACAGTAATGAAAAACTCCATAATACTCCAGCCCAAAAAGCTTAGGAAAAACATACCTAGTAGACTGCCACCGACCATAAATGCGGCATTAATAATAGCATTTACTGAGAGAACGCGCGCCCGCTTATTGCCAGCAGTGCGCTGCTGAACCATTGAGTTCAGAGGCACGATAAAGAAACCACCAAACATACCAATCATCACTAAGTCGATGAGAATATGGGTCCCGCCGCTTAGGCTTAAGAACTGGCCTGGCATTATGTCGGCGAAAGACGCATTTGCTTGCTGATAGGCGATGGAAGTAAAGCTCAGGTCAAAGGCAAAGACACTTAAACCGAGAGCGCCCAAGGGCACGAGACCTGGTTCGACAGCGCCTTTAGATAACCGGTTACAGAGTAAGGAGCCAATAGCGACGCCAACAATGAAGGCGCCGAGTAAAATGGAAATTAGGCGGGGATGCCCATTTAATATCGTAATTGTGTAGTTGGGCACCTGGGTTAGAAAGCAACCACCATAGAGCCAAAACCAAGAAATCGCTAGAATGCAGTAAAACACCGTGCGGTTCTCCCGGGCCATACGAAAGTTGCCCGCTGTTTCGGTAAATGGATTTAGCCGTAACTTTTGACCAGGATTTTCTGAAGGGGCCTCTGGGATCTCTCGGCTACTAATCCAGCCGACTAGAGAGACAAGCACAATGAGCACGCTTAACATGGTAATGCCATTTTCGAGCGTTACCATCCATCCACCAATCAAGGTACCCAGCAAAATAGATCCAAACGTCCCCATGCTGATCTGTGCATTACCGGCTAATAGCTCGTCATCGTTTAAATGCTGAGGGATGAGAGAATATTTTGCCGGGCCAAAAAATGCTGATTGGGTACCCAGCAAAAATAAGATGATCAGCATGAAATTAAAATTCAGCGTCACCAGAGCGTAACTGCCAGCTAGCATAATAAAAATTTCAGCTAATTTAACTCTGCGCATCAACATTGCTTTGTCATAGGTATCCGCCAATTGGCCAGCCGTCGTAGAGAAAAGGAAAAAGGGCAGGATAAATAAACCAACCGCAAAGTTGGTGGTAAAGTTAGTGCTGCTATCTGAGCCCGCTGCTGCGGTACTGACGACAATCACTAAGAGCGCATTTTTAAACAGATTATCGTTGAGCGCGCCGAGAAATTGGGTAATAAAAAATGGCAGAAACCGTCTTTGACTAAAGAGATGGAACTGATTTTTAAGCTGATTAGGTTGTTCCATTAAAGCCTCGTTATTTAATGTTAGGTCAGTAAAGCCGCAGTTTTAACTTGGGCAAAAACCTTATCACCTTCTTTAAGATTTAGATCATAAGCTGATTTACAGCTAATTCTGGATAGCAGAGCGGTTTCTTCGGCAAATAATCGTACCGTCATCTGAGACTTAGTTTCTTTTACAATCTTATCGATGGTGACAGGAATAATATTGAGAATACTGGTATTTTTTTGCTGCTCGAGAGTAATGCTGACATCCCGAGCGAGCACCTGCAAGCGAACTTTTGCGCCGACTATTAAAGGTTCGGCTGCCACTAGAAATTGACCGCCTAAAAATGTCATCGCGGCTAAACCAAATTCTTCGTCATAGGACGATACGGTAGCTTCAATAATGCTTTCAGCATGGGATTGATGAGCCAGCGGTAAATCCAAAGCCGTAAAAATGTCACTTATTTTACCGGAGGCTTTTATCTCGCCATGATCAAGCAGCAACATATGGTCGGCTAACCGAGCGACTTCGTCACGGGAATGACTGACATAGAGCACTGGGATATCCAGTGTTTTATAAACGGATTCAAGGTACGGCAATATGGCTGTTTTTTGCTCATCTCCCAATGCCGCCAAGGGCTCATCCAGTAGCAACATTGAAGGGCTCGCGGCCATTGCACGTGCGATAGCAACACGCTGTTGTTCACCGCCGGATAATTGCCACGGCATACGTTTGAGCAAGTGCTCAAGACCAAGCAGGGTGATGGCTTGCTGTAGGACCGCAGCAGCAGAACCATCTTGTGCACGTTTCAGGCCATAGTTGATATTACCTTGCACATCGAGATGGCTGAACAGGCTAGGCTCTTGAAAAACATAACCGACTTTACGTTGGTGTGCCGGCAAAAATGTTTTATTTCCCTGCCATAGAATGTCACCTACTTTAAGGTAGCCATCCTCGCTATGCTCTAATCCTGCAATAGCCCTTAAAAGCGTTGTTTTACCGCTCCCTGAGGGGCCGAATATGGCTGTCACCCCGGTATCAGGGATAACAGTGTCGATGTTGAGAGCAAACTCACCACGTTGAATATTAAAGCGCACGGCTATGGTCATGGTTGTGCCACGGTATAGCGACGATTAGCACCATAAACAACAATTAACAGCAGGAATGAGAAGAGCAAAAGGCTGCCGGCTAACCAATGTGCTTGGCCATACTCTAGTGCCTCGACATGATCATAAATAGCAATTGAAGCCACCTGTGTACTGCCGGGGATATTGCCGCCAATCATCAAAACCACCCCGAATTCTCCAAGTGTATGAGCGAAGCCCAGCACACTCGCAGTCATAAACCCGGGCTTAGCCATGGGGACTGCAATGGTAAAGAATCGGTCTAGTGGCGATGCGCGAAGTGTTGCCGCTACCTCTAAGGGTCTTTGGCCAACAGCAGTAAAGGCATTTTGCAGTGGCTGCACAACAAAAGGCATAGAATAAAACACCGAGCCAATAACAAGTCCGGTAAAGGTAAAGGCCAAAGGCGCACCATCTAACATAGCCACAAGGCCGCCGATCGGACCATTGGGGCCCAGTGAAATTAGCAAATAAAAGCCTAGCACCGTCGGGGGTAAAATAAGTGGGAGGGCAATAATGGCTTCGATAATATACTTAAATCGCCATTGGCTACGTGACAGCCACCAGGCCAGAGGCGTACCAATAATTAATAACACGAGCGTGCTCACCGACGCCAACTTAAGGGTCACAAAAAGCGCGGTTAAATCCTGTTGACTGAGGATCATGGCAAGTCATACCCGTAATTTTGAATAATCTGTCGAGCTAGGGAACCGTCTAAAAACTTCAAAAAGTCCTTCGAAGCTTGTTTGTCGTTTAATAATACTGCTTGCTGATCAATCGGGCTATAAAGAGATTGGGGCGGCATCCAAAATGATCCTTGCACAGATCGCTTAGGATTGACCACCTGGGAATAGGCAACAAAACCCAACTCGGCATTACCGCTGTGGACAAATTGAAACGTTTGGGCGATATTTTCTCCCCGTACTATCTTAGCTTGCAGCTTTGGCCATACATTAAGTTCTACCATAGCTTGCTGTGCCGCCATGCCGTAAGGGGATAATTTTGGGTTGGCTAGCGCCAAGTGGCGAACGTCCTGGCTGTTCAATAGAATATCTTGAACGTCATTGACATCAGGCTTTGAGGTCCAAAGGACCAGTTTTCCTCTAGCATAGGTAGTGCGACTACCAGCATTAGCGATACCTTGATTCTCTAAAAGGGCGGGTCGTGCCGCGTCTGCAGCGAGGAATACATCAAAAGGCGCACCATTTTTTATTTGCGCGTAGTGCTTACCCGTAGAGCCAAATGAAAGTACGACATGATGAGCAGTTGTCTTTTCAAACTCCACCGCGAGGGCTTTCATTGCAACGGAAAAGTTACTGGCCACTGCCGCTCTAACCTCATCGGAGATTGCGTCTGTGCCGCCGCTCCATAGAGCCAATATAAGCGATAAATTAACGGCTAGTTGTTTAATAGCAAGGGCATCCGAATAATGAGTTTGTATAGCGCTATGCTACTGCCTAGGATCTGGAGCCGCAAGTGACATAATTTTCCGAAGGTAAGATAAGACTCAACCAAACAACCAAGTGTGCATCAAGCGCCCAGGCGCCAGGGTGAAACTACCTGCCACCAGAAGAGCGCCCACATATAAACCAATCATTTTGCGTCTATGTGCCCCGATATTGCCGGTGCGTATAGCCCTATACGCTGTGGGTACTGTATATAAAACAAATAGGCTTAGCAGGTGAAGATAACCAAAATGATTTAGAAATCGAGGACCGACCTGGGCGCCCATAAAAAGTGTGATGATGGCGGTAAACAGCATTAGCCCCATATAGAGTTTGCCCAGCAGTTTGTGAGCGGCGGTCCCTTTACGATTCAATAACAGGTAAGTGCCAATAGCGAAGGCGGGCGCTAAAGTCCCGAGATGTAAGTAGGTTAATTGTATATAGGTCATGTTAAATCCCTTAAGTAGGCCTAATATTTGATTGTTCTAGTACGCCTTGAGGATTAACTTCCCCAGGGCGAGGCGGGCTCAAATGTTGATAGATACAAGCTCTCGACTTTGTCCCTAGCCCACGGGGTCCGACGTAAAAACTTTAATGATGACTTTACCGATGGGTTGCTCTTGAAACAATTAATGTTGATACGCTGTGCAAGGCCATCCCATCCGTGAAAGTCAACGAGACGAGTGACCACCATTTCTAGGGTGATTCCGTGCAATGGATTGTTAGGTTGTTTTTCAGTCATTAGAGACCTCACCACTATCGGTTAATAACGAGGCCAGGAAGTTTTCATAATGCACTCGCACCTCATCGGGGGCTTCCACTTGCGGATAGTGACCGATCAAAGGGAGTTCCGCGAGATAATCTAATCGGCAATTCAGTTCTTTATAGCGTGCCACCATATGGTCACCCGATACTGGGTCTACAGAGCCATTAATTAAGCCCAGTGGAATGGTAGATTTTTGTAGTGCAGATACCCAGCGCTCTCGATGTTCAAGCCGATCACGCATATAGGTAATCAAATTGTGGAAAATATGTTTGCCCTCGTTGACATTAATAAGCCACCAAAAATTCTCTAGATCTTTTTCTGATGGCTTACTTTGTAGGCCAAAAACCGAACTAAAATTCTTGCTAAACTTTGAGTAGCCGGTTAATCGGTTTAAAAATTTACCCAATGGACTCAAGAGTAATTTTTGCGTTAGCAGCGCGTGGTGCGTTTCGGGAAACAAACCGCCATTAAGGAAGCAGCAGGAAATCCATGTTCCTGCGCCCACTCCCTCTAACTGTCGCGCCAATAATTCCTGCGCGACGGTATCGCCATAGTCATGCGCCAACACGTGAAAGCGATCCAGCCCCTTTGTTTTAACTAAGGCCTCAACAATGTCAGCTTGACCATGAATACTGTAATGGTGGCTGTTAGGCTTGGCTGAAAAGCCAAAGCCCAACATATCTAAAGCAATTAACCGATAGTTCTGTGAGAGCGAATGCCAAATGGGAGCCCAATCCCAACTTGACGTAGGGAATCCGTGCAGTAATACAATAGTAGGTAAATGGGCAGCACCCTCATCGACAACAAAGATCGAGTTGCCAAGCAGAATTTCAAGGCCGCCTCGCGCCTGCCATTGTTTTGGGGTAATGCAATCAGGGCTGTTATTTGATGCCATTGGGCGCTCCAAGCGTTAGTTATCAGTACCCTAAAGTCACGGTAGCATGGGCTGGAAGCTTGACCTTAATTTCTGGTAAGTGCAATACTAACGGACTTGTAGCCTGACGAGAATCACACTAAATGCATGCGGAAATTCAAAAAATTGATACCCTCATTAGAAGCGCAAAAGTGTTTAACAATGGGGAGACTCCCGTTATTGAAGATGTTGCCGTCAGTGATGGGCGTATTGTCGCGCGCGGTACGAACTTGGATGAGATGAACGCACTTCGCGTTATCGATGGAGAAGGTATGTGGTTGATGCCGGGTCTGTTCGATATACACACCCATTACGACTTAGAGTTAGAAGTTGCACCAGGATTACCTGAATCTACGCGCCACGGCACTACATCAGTCGTGATCGCGAATTGTAGTTTGGGACTAGCCTTTGGCGCTCAGCGCGACGGCACCAATGACCCGATTGTTAGCTGTTATGCCCGCGTTGAAAATATACCAAAGTCGGTGCTTAAAAGTTGCGCTGACAATATCACGTGGGGCGATCCTAAAGCTTATTTGGAGCATTTGGATGGATTGAATTTGGGGCCTAATGTGGCGGTTTTGTTTCCTCATTCAATGCTGCGCATCGATGCTATGGGTTTTGATAATAGCGTCACCCGTGATCCAACCAGCAGTGAACTTAAGGATATGAAAGGAACGCTGCGTGACGCACTTAAATGCGGCTATGCTGGGTTCTCAACAGACGCATTACCCTTCCATTATTTAGCGGCTCAGCCGCACTGTGAAAAAACGATTCCGACACAGTTTGCAAAGTATGGCGAGCTTAAAGAGCTTGCTCAGGTCGTCAGAGAGCAAGAATCTACTTGGCAGGCGACTCCACCAAAAGACAGTGTTATAGGTACCTTAAGAACATTTTTACTGACCAGTGGCAGGCTGCATGGAAAACCCCTGAGAACCACTGTTGTTGCAGCCTTAGATCTTGCCAATAATTGGAAGCTCTCCAAAATGGTAAAGACATTATCAATTTTGCTTAACTCTTCCTGGGTGCAGGGGGACTTTCATATGCAAGCACTGGGTGCACCTTTTAAGGTTTGGTCAGACGGCGCGATCACTCCGATTGCGGAGGAGATCCCAGAGCTGCGCCGACTCAATGAGACAGATATTGAGGATCGCGAAGGGCGACGTAAGATTATGCATGAGCCTGACTACATTAAATTATTCAAATCTATGTGGATGAGGGGTAAGCAAGGCTGGAATCTTGATCGGCTGAAACGCAAACTTAACGTTGAGGATTTTGCTTTTAATCGCACGCTGGCTGATATGACAGTGGAGAGATGCCCACAAAAAAATTGGCAGGGCATGGATTTTCAATCGGTTTTTGATCGCGCTGTAGCCATTAAGCAAGACCAATGTGAGGAGCCCTTCACCAAAGCAGAGCAAAAATTAATACAAAAAGATTTCTTCTGGATTGCCGATGAAGGAGACTTCATGCTGCAAATGCTGAGAACCTTTGATACCGACTTAAGCTGGAGCACAGTGACGGCTAACCGTGATCTGAAGGTTGTTCGAGAATTGCTAATGAACCCTAAACTGCTGCCAGGCTTTAATGACAGCGGGGCACACCTGACCAACATGGCATTCTACGATGTTAACCTAAGAAGCTTAAAGTTAGCCGCTGAGGGTGGCGATGGCGATGTGAGTTACATGGTTAAGCGATTGACTAAAGATGCGGCAGACGTATTTGGCGTGGCCGGAGGGACTATCCATGAAGGTGATGTTGCAGACTTAATTCTCATCGACCCAGAGCAGCTTGCAAGCTATGACGGTGAAAGCAATGTTCAACGGGTCCACCGAGAAGAATTCCAACACGAGCAATTAGTCAATCGATCCGATGGCGTGGTGCCATTTGTAATGATTGGTGGCCATGTTGCTTGGGAAAATAACCAGTTCACAGATGGCTTAGGGCAAAAACCTATGGGTCGTTTGTTACGGGCGATTAATTAAATCAAAACTCGCGCTCTTCTTAACCGCACACCACTATTAAGAAGAGCAGATATTCGCAAAGCTAATATTTTAGGTAAAGCTATGAACATAATTATAGACAGGTTAGTTAAGCCACTCTTTGTTTCAGTGGTAATGTTGACGTTAACAACTTCGGCTAGTTTTGCTGATCATCATCAATCCTCGCCTTCTTTTACTGAGGTCCAAGTAACATCGAACATTCTTATGCTACAGGGTAAAGGCGGCAATCTTGCTTTGTTAAGTGGTGGCCAAGGCCTAGTGTTAGTTGACGATGATTATCAGGAAATGTCAGCGGCCTTAACCGATGCTATTGCGGACAATGGGGGCTTGGACAAGCTAACTTATATAATCAATACCCACTGGCATGGTGATCACACTGGAGGCAACTTAGCACTGGGGGGGCATGCGACCATAGTAGCCCACGACAATGTACGTACTCGCTTGCTGAGTGCGCAAGAAATTAAATTGTTTAATATGAAATCTGAGCCCTACCCCGAGCAAGCACTGCCGTCGGTAACCTATACAAGCTCGCTGTCATTACACATCAATGAAGAGCATGTAGAGCTCATCCATCTTGCTAACGGCCACACTGATGGTGATTCCGTTGTGTTTTTCAAAAACGCTAATGTCGTTCACATGGGGGACCATTTTTTCAATGGTATGTTCCCCTTTGTTGACGTTGGCACAGGCGGCAATGTATTTACGCTGACAGACAATATTGACAGGGTACTGGATCTTATTGACGAGAATACTAAAGTCATCCCCGGGCATGGGCCGCTGGCGAATAAAAAGGATTTGCAGGATTTCCATACCATGCTGGTGGCCACGTCATCTAGTGTAAAAATGATGGCTGGAAAAGGACAAAGTTTAGATCAGATTCAAGCTGCGGGATTAGGTGCACAGTGGAGCTCATGGACTAAAGGGGTTTTGAGTGAAGATGTCTGGATTAGCATTATCCACAATAGCCTATAAGATCTGATTGATCGTCTGTCTTTTTCACTAAATGACCGTTGGCTTACTTGCGACGCCACATCACAAATGCAAAGCCCATAATCAATTGCCAGCCACCGTAAAGTAGCAGTGAAAGGAGCACCATATCTGCAAGAGGGTTGGCCTGCCCGGCAATAAGGGGGAACAAAGAAACCTTTATCAAAAAACCTAAATTAATATTTCTAACCACCACCTCCATTTCAATCGCGGTGTTATCTGCCTTACTAAGGCCAAAGGTTTTCGTCATAAAAATGCCCGCAATGGTGAGACTGAGTATAAATAGACAGAGCAATGAGAGATCCATGGCGGAAGCTGTGGAAAAATTAATCCTCCCAGCACCTAAAGAGCCAAGCACAATAACGGTGATACCTACAAGTGAACCTCTTACGCAAAAAGTTGAGAATTGCTCGGCATATTCGGGATACTTTCTTAAAAAACCCATTCCTACTAATAGCGGTACTAGCAGGCAAAGGCCAATTTCAATGGCAACCTGCATGGCGGGCATTGAAAAATTATCAGGCATAAAGTCGGCTATTAAAAAATTGAGTATTACGGGCGTTGTTGCCAGGCAGGCAAGCGATGTCAAGGCAGTAATACTGATCGATAGCGGTACATTACCCCGTGCTAAAAAGGTAAAAATATTCGATACTGCGCCACCGGGGATAGCGGCAATAATAGCGATGCCAATGACCATGCCGGGGGGAAGATTTGTGTAATTAATAAAACCAAAGGCAATGAGCGGCACTATTATTAGCTGCATCATCAACCCTAGGCTAACCGCTTTGGGTTGTCGCACGACCTTTTGAAAGTCAGCCGCCTGCAGTCCAGCCCCCATACCTAACATTGCCAGCACTAACTGTACAACGGCGACCCAGTATTCGTATTGCAGATAAAGCTCAACCATGTTGGTTATCCTTAGCAGTTACTGTTGCACAAAATATTAATAGGGCGCGCACTGTTGAGAAGCCTAGACACATTAATTCTTTAGGTGCTTTATGTGGCCTAGCGCTAAACCAAAACCAATCACCCCAATGCCGTTGACCACGATACCGGCATAACGCCAACCCTCTGATGGCCACAAAGAGGGGTCTTTGGTATAACCGCCATAAATAGCCGATACAGCACCCAAAAATAGTAATCCTGACGCACTCAAATAGAGCGCGACAAGCTTAGAGCGCACGCCAAGTATAAGTGAGCCTGAGAGGGCTAAGATTATACCTATGGCCGCAAAAGATGCTGTTGGTCCAATGGCTTGAAGTCCATTTGAGAGCTGCCAGATTCCGGTTAAATTCCATACTATGCAAAGTACTGCGTGAGACAGTTGAACGGATGGAGCTGAGTTAGTAAACGATTTGAGCATAATTGCCTCTGATAAAAGTCACCGCTGTTAGGGTAGCGGTCTTTGCCTTTTTAACGTCATTCCTTTCTTAGTATTGCGTTGTAGGCCAGTACTTTTTCTTCGAGCGCTAAAAGACGGGTTTTTAAAAGTAAGCCACCACCATAGCCACCCATGCTGCCATCACTGGCAATCACTCTATGGCAAGGGATGATAATAGCCAAGGCATTGGCACCGTTGGCGGTGCCGACAGCTCTTACCGCACCTCCGTTATTAATCTTTATTGCTAAATTTTGGTACGACTGTGTTTCACCGTAATTAATAGCCTGCAGGGCCTCCCATACACTTTTTTGGAAACCTGTTCCTGCGGTTATCAGAGGAAGATCAAAAGACCTCCTGGCCCCCGAGAAGTATTCGTTTAATTGGACTTTGGCGGTTTCGATAACCGCACTGTTTTTTTCAACGAACACGGCATTGAGCAACTTTTGAATCCGATTATCAACAGCTGGACGCAATTTACGGTGGCGAAAGTCGCAGAGACACAGCTTATTATCGTAGGAGCCTAAGATAAATTCAGCAAAGGAATGCTTAAAATATTGGATGCTGATCTGCGGCAATAGTCTAGTCACTGTGAACTCCTTCTAGGTCTAATATAAGCTTGTCAGCCACTACATAGTCTTTGCATACGCAAGGTTGTGATTGCCGCCTTACAAAAACGTCTAAGTGAAAATTAAGCTAGCGGCCAAGACCAACATCAATAGCCCAATTAAAATTTCAAGTATTTGCCATGCTCTAGGTTTTTCAAAGACTGGAATTAAAATACGCGCGCCGAAACCTAGGCTGTAAAAGAACACAAAAGATGCACTAACAGCACCTAGGGTAAAGGCTTCTATGTTAGCTGAAAATTGTGTTGAAACAGAGCCCAAAAATATCACGGTATCCAGATAAACATGTGGATTTAACCAAGTAAAACCAAGACAAATTAAGGCAATTTTTAACGCAGATTCGGGCGCACCGTCACTCGGGACTAGGCTATGTTTTTGACTATAGGCAGAGTAAAAACTCATTGCAGCATAAACAGTGAGAAAGGCTGCTCCACCATAACGAGCAATTTGCTCGACCCAAGGATATTGTTCAACAAGCGCACCAAAACCCATGACCCCAAAAGTAATGAGTATGGCGTCAGATATGGCACAAAGGCTACAGACCAAAAAGACATGCTGCTTCTTTAGACCCTGCTTCAAGACAAACGCATTCTGTGCGCCGATGGCTAAAATCAACGATAGCCCAAGCGCAAAGCCGGAAAGATATGCTGCCATGGATTCAAAAATTTCCCATTACGTAGAGGCAGGAGTATACCCCTGGTGACGATAAATTAATCGTGTTACTTAAACAGTCCGATGAGGGTGACATCAAAATAAATCGCAGAACTGATTGCGTAAAATATTCTTTTGCACTTTACCCATGGTGTTGCGCGGCAACTGTTTTATCGGCATGACCCTTTTTGGCACTTTAAACCTGGCAATCTGTTCCTTGAGAATTGTGATAATGGCTTCTTCATCAGGGTGGTCAGTATCGTTATCAAAAACAACGATAGCGACGACGGCCTCGCCAAAATCATTGTGAGGCAGGCCGATAACTGCAGATTCTTTAACGCCTTCTAGGCTGTCTATAATGAGTTCAACTTCCTTAGGGTAAACGTTGAGTCCTCCGGTAATTACCACATCTTTTGAACGCCCAACTATTGATACATAGCCATCCTCGCTAAGTGTTCCTTTGTCACCGGTATTAAAAAATCCGTCGGCATGCAGATCTTCAGCTGTTTTAGCGGGCATCCTCCAGTAGCCTTTAAATACATTGTCACCTCGAACTTGAATATCACCAATTTCACCATTGCTTACATCTACACCCTGTTGGTCGACAATGCGAACGTCAACACCCGGCAGAGGCAATCCCACAGTGCCCGCCCGACGTTCGCCCATTAGCGGATTGGATGTATTCATATTGGTTTCGGTCATGCCATATCGCTCCAGAATAGACTGACCTGTCCGATCTAAAAATTCATCAAAGGTCTCACTTAAAAGAGGGGCTGAGCCTGAGATAAAAAGTCGTATATTGTTTGTCAGTGTTTGGCCAAAGCGATCATTTGACAAAAGACGTGTGTAATAGGTTGGAACTCCCATCATCACCGTGCAGTTGGGTAAATGATCCACTACCTGGTCTACGTTGAAGTCTTGCAGCCAATGCATACTTGCACCAGAAAGAAAGACGCAGCCAAGGGCTACAAAGAGGCCATGAACATGGAATATAGGTAAAGCATGCAGTAAAACGTCATCACTACTGAAGCCCCAGGCCTCTAACAGGCATTCAGCATTGCTTCGCAGGTTTAGGTGGCTCAGCATAATACCTTTAGGCACTCCGGTAGTGCCAGAGGAGTATAACAGCGCCGCTAGATCATCATCTTTCCGATCGACAACGGCAAAGTCTGCGGCAGCCGTTTTAGCGTTGGTTACCAAGCTTCCGCCACCGTCAGCGTTGAGCGTTAAGAGATGGGCTACATTATTGTTTCTGCAGAGCTTGGCCATAAGTTGCTCATCTAGCTCATCACAGATAACAATAGCGGGCTCGGCGTTACTTAAAAAATAATCTAATTCCGTCTCTTTGTAGCCGGTATTCAAGGGGTGGAAAACAAAGCCTGCGCGTAAACAGGCGAGATACAAATAGAGTGCTTCGGGAGACTTGGCTACTTGAACCGATACTCGATCACCCAGCTTGATTCCTAGGTCGGTTAAGTAGCGCGCTAAACGTGCTGATTCTCGTTCTAGATCAGCATAGCTAATACTCGGTTTGCCCGTTAAAACCAGTGCAGGTTTATCACCGCGACGCTCAAATTGTTGCTGAAAGTGAGCATAGAGATTGTAGTTAGTCTGAGTCATAAAAATATCGGCCTATTGTTAATGGATTGCTAGCTTTCTATGGAATGACTTTACGCTATCCAACAAGATATCGAACGATAAAAAATAGTATAGAAGGCGCAAGGAGGCAACCCACCCCGGTATAAAAAGTTGCTGTCATAGCACCATAGGGAACTAGCTTAGGATCGGTTGCGGCCAGGCCCCCCGCAACCCCGCTGGTGGTGCCCATCAGGCCCCCATAAACCATTGCTGATTGAGGGTTGTTTAGGCCTATATATTTTGCGACGAGCGGTGTGCAGATCATCACGAGTATAGATTTTACCAGCCCGGCGGCAATGCTGAGAGCGACCACCTCAGAGCTGGCACCAAGGGCTGTGCCGGTCACTGGGCCGACAATATAAGTTGCCGCTCCGGCGCCAATTGTAGTGATGGAAATAGCATCATTGTAGCCAAAGGCAACTGCGACCATAGCGCCGACAACAAACGATAGTACTACACCAATTACCACGGACATGGCGCCCACCCACCCGGCTTTTTTTATCGCAGTCATATCAGCGCCAAAGGCTGTCGCAATAATAGCGAAGTCTCGAAGCATTGAGCCTCCCAATAAGGCGACGCCACTAAATATCGCAACATCAGCTAAACCATTGTTGCCGCCAGTATAGACTCCACCTAGATAAGCAAGGCCTAATCCCATTGCTATTGCTATTGCAGAACCATGCACATGGCCGCGAGTGAGGTTTTTTGATAGCCAATACGAGAACCATGTAATAAGGCCAACAAACAAAAAGGCAGTCACTAAGCCTTTGTTGATAAGTAATTCAGTTAGCATCGAGGTATCCATTATTCCACATACTGATCGATGTGATGATCAACGCTAAATCGCGAAATAAGGGGTATAACGGCAAAGCTAACAGCAACCGCTAGCACGCCAGCGATGACGGCGAGCCAACCACTGGATACTGCAGCGATAACATTCTGTTTGGCGGCCATCGCAACGACAATAGGGATATACATGGCGCTCCAGAAATAAATGCCTGATTCAGAAGCAGAACTCAGATGGAATTTTTTGTTGCTTAGGTTGGATAGCACAATAAGTAGCAGCATGGCGATACCGACACCGCCGACATTTGCGCTTACTCCCAGTAACTCGCCGAGTAAGTTTCCTGCGTATACGCCAAAAAGCATGCAAAAGGATAACAAGGCTACGCCGTAAACAATCATAATTTATTTACCCTATTCTTTTAGTGTGAATGCCTCAGCTTGATTTCTAAGTCGGCAGTTTCGCCTAAACCCTCTTTTCATGTTGCAGTCTGACATTGTTTAAGCACTGGACATGGATGAACTTTTGAACATCGGCAATGCGGCGATTACTACAATAAAGAGCAGACCAGCTGTAGACATTGCTTAGAGCTCTATCCCTTCTGTGGGTATCAGACGAACAAAAATACAGATGATTATTATATGGAATAACACTCCGTAAACGCCTAAGGTGATAGCGCAGACTTTAGCACTAAGTGATACAGCAAATAAAGGACCTGCAGCCATAAGATCAAAGACAGCATACAACCAGAATCCAAGGTAATCAAAAGAGGTAAAGAGAGAGCGGTACAGAGACGTTAATATAATCATAGTACTCACGGCCGGCTATCGACTTTTTAAGAAAGATTATGTTACGCTTGCATGTCATACGACATGTAAGAGCATTGGGAGATTGCGTTGGCCTCAAAAATCACACGAAGAGATTTTCTAAATGGTATGGCTATTGGCGCTGGTGCAAGCCTATTGATGCCCGGACAAGTTATAGCGCAAGCGTCTGGATCGCTAGTCTCTAAGACATTGCCTGGTGATTATTATCCGCCTACGCTCACAGGCATGCGCGGTAGTCATAAGGGATCCTATGAGGTTGCTCATGCTTTAGCTTGGAACAATCAAAAACCAGCTCATTACGAAGAATTAGATGAGCACTATGACCTCGTAGTGGTAGGGGCCGGCCAGAGTGGCCTTGCGGCTGCCTGGTATTATCGAAAGAAAATGGGGCCTACTGCAAAAATCTTATTGTTGGACAACCATGATGACTTTGGTGGTCACGCTAAGCGCAATGAATTCCATCAAAATGGTCGTATGGTGCTGAGTTTGGGTGGCGCTCAAAACATTGAGCGCATGTCTGGTTACAGTGAAACGGCTGTTGGCTTGTTAGAGGATATTGGCATTGACCAGAAGGCGCTAGATTCAATAGCAATCAATACGCCTGATAATTTCGCGCTTGCTGGGAAAATAAGTGCCAATAACGCCATGACGATTCCTTCTACAGAAGGTCATAAAACCGTTAGTGGAAATTGGATGGGGTATTTTCATGGGGGTGAAGGGTACAAGGAAGCCGTTAAAGAACTTCCTATTCCGGGGATAGAGCAAAACAAATTGATTGCATTTTTTGGTGGCGAACGTGACTTCCTCGATGATTTGTCTCTCTTAGAACAATATAGATATGTTAAGTCAGTTAGTTACAACCAATTTTTGGTGGAGCGCGTTGGTTTAGCTGAAGAAACCTTGCCCATTCTCGGTTCGTTCATGAGTATTTTAAATGGCCCGGCTGGTTGGAATCATACGGTCTTAGAAGCTCTGGTTTCAGGTTGTCCAGGTCTTAAGGCCATGGGCTGGATAACAAATCGGCTCAGCGATCTTGCTGGCGCTTTTGTTTTAGGAGATGCTCCAGTGGCCTACATGCTTCCTGATGGCAATGCCTCGGTTGCTCGGTTATTGGTCCATAAGCTCATACCTAATGTGGCACCGACCATGAAGGGCCTTGAGGATGTTGCAGTCGCACAGTTTAACTATACAGCTCTGGACCTCGAAAAAAACACAACCCGACTAAGGCTCAACAGCACGGTGGTCGGCGTCAAAGAGATCACGTCAAAATATGTACAGGTGGACTATATTCAAAAAGGTAAGGCTCTAAGAGTAAGCGCTAATCACTGTGTTCTTGCTTGTTACAACGGACTTATTCCGCATCTTTGCCCTGAGATGAGTAAAGAGCAAAAAGAAGGACTGAGTTATGGTGTGAAAGCCCCTTTTGTGTATGCCAATGTACTTCTTAAAAATGGTCGCGCCTTTGCAGGGCTTGGAGCTACGTTGACGCAGTGTCCCTATGACCCCTTTCAATGGGTTAGCGCCGCCCCCACCATGACCGCAGGGGGCTATCAGCCACCCCAGAATCCCGATCAGCCGATGGCAGTATTCATGATGGCTTCGCCAACACCTGCGGATGTCAAAGATATGCCTGCACGCGATTTATTTAGAGTAGGTCGCCACAAGATTTATGCCACACCTTTTAAAGCCTATGAGCAAGAGATTCGTGACCAATTGCAGTCAATGCTGGGCCAACATGGCTTTAATCATGAGACTGACATTGCCGCCATTACGGTCAATCGAATTCCCCATGGTTACGCCTACTCCTATATGGGGTTGGATGATCCTGAGTGGGAAGAAGGGCAGGCACCCCATGAAATTGGGCGAGCACAATTTGGACGTATCTCTATTGCGAATTCTGACTCAGAGGCTATGCCATTAATGCAGGCAGCCTTTGATGCAGCCTGGCGCGCTGTAGAAGAGCAGTCGGCTTAACATGTTGTGGCAGAGAACGAGTAAGACCACAAACGGTTCAGTTTAGTAGGAAGTACCGCATCAAGCATGTCTGTTGACATGTCAATACTTTAGGGAAATCTCTATGAGTGAGCGTAAGCTTCAAATACTGCAGACAGCGATCAAAATTATCGCTGATTCTGGCTATGGTAGTTTAACTATGCGCGCCCTGGCTCGTGAAAGTGGTATCAAACTAGGCGCTCTGCAGTACCATTTTCGAACACGGGAGGTCATGCTGCGTGCTTTAGTTGCTTATATTACCGCTGAGTATAAAAAGACTTTTGAACTAGTGAGCCCAGATGTCGACGCCCTAGACATTGATGAACTGTTGACGTTTCTGCTGACTGATCCTGTCGAGGGCCTATTTCAGGAGGATAGGCTGTGGCCGCAACTCTGGGGAATGATGCTGGTTGAGCCGTTAGTGGCGGATTTGGTTGATGACCTCTACAGAGACTATATTCAAGTGTTCGAGAAAAGTCTGGAGCGTAGTGGAAGCACCGCACCTCGTGCTGACGCACTTTTAATAATGTCTATGGTAGAAGGGACAACATTGTTTGTTGGTAAGGGCAGACCTTGGTCGGATGAAAATACGACTGTCTTTGAGCTCGTTAGGGAGTTTATCCAGGACAAGTATAAAAAATGAATATAAAGTCGGTCTTGCCATAGCGGCTCGCCGAGAAGCTCCACTGCCTTGTTTTAATTTACCTGTCGCAGCGACAAGAATGAAGTAGGGAAAATCCGATTAAATCGCACAACACTTTACATGTCATATGACATGGTTTAGTGTGATACTTATTCGAGTTTGCTGTCTTAAGTACAAAGACTAGTAGTCATGCTCTAGTGATGCAGGCTTACTCAAAGGTTTTTTTATTACATTTAGGAGAAGATGATGAGTACAACTGTTTCACTCGATCACCAAATCAACAGGCTTGGCTTTTGGTCAGCTATCACTACGATTATCGTAGCCGTGGTATCTGGATTTTTACCACTAGATGCCCCAGGCGGATTTGGGGCAGACCATGCGGATCGAGTTGCTTGGTTGACGACTAATAGAGGCGCTTTTATTTTGGGCTGGGCTAATCAGATCGTCTTTATGCTTAGCTCATCAGGCGTCTTTTTTTGTATTGCATGGCAAGTTTCCCGCAACAACCCATTGCGAGGCATAATCGCCGCAGTCGTAGTGGCGATGAGTGTTATGGCCTTCATTATTCCTAAGTTTATTGCGGTTTGGACTATACCGATGCTGGCGGATATGATTTCTACAGGAGGCGGTAGCGCTCAAATGGCGGATGCATTACTTCTCATATTAAACGTCTCCGTACCTTATTCGTTGTACACGTCTTTTGACTATTTAGGATTCTGGTTGTACGCGGTCTTTGCTTTGCTGGCAGCAGGCCCCCTCTACGGACCTACCTTGAGCGCTAAAATTTCGGCTGTATGCCTTGGTGCCTTTGGCATTATCTACCATGGTATTTTTCTGGCATTGTTGCTTGGAAATATCGATCCAGTAGATATTGAATATAGCGTTAGCGCCCCGGCCGTGTTGCTGATAATTGCTATCGTTGCGATGTTATTTAATTTCAAAAGCGCCATGGAATCACGAGCCTAAGCCCATGATATAGGCTGTGTGTTAGTGCGGAACTGCAGAAGCACACAGTTTAAGCTGACAAAATTTTTATATTTTATCGATACCAAGTTCGTTCCAAAGATCATCCACACGTTGCTTGACCTTATCATCCATCGCGATAGGTTCACCCCATTCACGGTCGGTTTCTCCGGGCATTTTATTGGTGGCATCCATCCCCATTTTAGAGCCGAGACCCGACACGGGTGAGGCAAAATCAAGATAGTCGATGGGGGTGTTTTCAATCATGACTGTGTCCCGCACTGGATCCATCCGCGTGGTCATCGCCCAAATAACATCTTCCCAGTTGCGCACGTCGATATCATCATCGGTAACGATCACAAATTTGGTATACATAAATTGCCGTAGGAATGACCAAACTCCCATCATTACTCGCTTAGCGTGACCGGGGTATTGCTTTTTCATGCTGACCACAGCGATACGATACGAGCAGCCTTCAGGTGGTAGGTAAAAGTCGACAATCTCAGGAAACTGCTTTTTCAGGATAGGCACGAATACTTCGTTTAATGCGACGCCCAAAATAGCCGGTTCATCTGGCGGGCGGCCAGTATAGGTACTGTGATAAATAGGATTTTCACGATGAGTAATACGATCGATGGTAAATATCGGAAACGGCTCTACCTCGTT
This sequence comes from Porticoccaceae bacterium, assembly GCA_018654575.1. Classification (GTDB taxonomy): domain Bacteria; phylum Pseudomonadota; class Gammaproteobacteria; order Pseudomonadales; family Porticoccaceae; genus HTCC2207. The sequence goes on along the minus strand of JABILI010000097.1, from coordinate 46,302 downwards.
GTAGTAGCCAGTGTGATCGCCAAAGGGCCCTTCATCAGCTTCATCGCCATGCAAAAAGCCTTCAAGAATGTATTCGGCAGTGGCAGGCACTTGCAAATCACTTCCAAGGCATGTGACCACCTGAGTTTTTTCGCCACGCAACAGGCCGGCAAACGCGTATTCAGATAGCGTGTCTGGCACAGGCGTTACTGCACCCAATGTTGTTGCTGGATCAGCACCCAAAGCAATGGCTACAGGGTAAGGTTTGCCAGGGTTTTTCTTTTGAAAATCACGATAGTCCAGTGCACCGCCACGGTGAGCCAGCCAGCGCATGATCAGTTTGTTTTTAGCGATCTTTTGCATACGATAAATGCCAAGATTTTGCCGCTCTTTTTCTGGACCGCGAGTTATCGCCAAGGCCCAAGTAATGAGCGGCGCGGCATCGCCGGGCCAGCAGGTCTGAATGGGTAGTTTATCAAGGTCAACCTGATCACCTTCAAGTACGATTTGCTGGCAGGGGGCCTTTTTCACCACCTTGACCGGCATATTAAGTACTTGCTTAAAGTCGTGGCGTTTCTCCCACAAGTCTAACAAACCTTTGGGTGGTTCGGGCTCTTTCAAAAAGGCCAGTAGTTCGCCAATATCACGAAGGGCGCTAACATTTTCTTGCCCCATACCTAAAGCAACTCGTTCGGGGGTGCCGAATAGATTACACAATACGGGAACGTTATAGCCTTTAGGGTTTTCGAACAGCAGAGCCGGACCTTTTGCGCGCAGTGTACGGTCGCTGATCTCGGTCATTTCTAAATAGGGGTCGACTTCTTGGCTGATACGCACCAGCTCTCCCCGTTGTTCGAGAAGAGCGATGAAGTCGCGAAGATCAGCGCTTTTCATAGTCGATGTACTCGATATCTCTGCTTAGAGATTGTTACTTACGTTTCATGGCGCCAAAGAATTCGGTGTTGTTTTTGAATCCTTTAAGTTTCTCAACCATAAATTCTGCAGCACCTATATCTTCCATATCATGGAGGAGTTTGCGCAGAATCCATATGCGTTGCAGTTCTGATTCTTCAATCAACAGCTCTTCACGACGTGTACCAGAGCGACGAATATTGATCGCCGGGTAAACACGTTTTTCTGCGATCTTACGATCGAGAATTAATTCCATGTTACCTGTGCCTTTGAATTCTTCGTAGATGACTTCGTCCATCTTGGATCCAGTCTCCACCAGTGCAGTAGCGATGATGGTTAAGCTACCGCCGAATTCAATGTTACGTGCAGCACCGAAGAAACGCTTAGGCTTTTCCAGAGCATTAGCATCAACACCACCTGTAAGCACCTTACCTGATGATGGGATTACAGTGTTATAGGCGCGTGCTAGACGTGTGATTGAGTCTAGCAGGATAACTACATCCTTCTTGTGCTCGACTAAACGCTTAGCTTTTTCAATGACCATTTCAGCAACTTGCACGTGGCGAGTCGGTGGCTCATCAAAGGTGGAGGCGATCACTTCACCGCGCACAGTGCGCTGCATTTCGGTGACTTCTTCAGGACGCTCATCAATCAATAGCACCATGATGTAGCACTCTGGATTGTTGCGAACAATCGACTGAGCGATATTCTGCATCATAATAGTTTTACCCGCTTTCGGCGGTGCAACAATCAAGCCTCGCTGGCCCTTACCAATCGGAGATATGAGATCAATAATACGCCCTGTAAGGTCTTCCGAAGATCCGTTACCCGCTTCTAGTGTTAGACGTTCATCTGGGAATAGCGGGGTTAGGTTGGTGAAAAGAATTTTGTTGCGTGCGTTTTCAGGAGCATCGTAGTTAATCGTATCTACTTTAAGCATCGCGAAATAGCGTTCGCCATCTTTTGGAGGTCTTATTTTTCCCGAGATAGCATCGCCGGTGCGCAGGTTAAAGCGTCTTATCTGGCTTGGTGATACATAAATATCATCTGCGCCAGCTAAGTAAGATGCGTCTGAGGAACGTAAAAATCCAAAACCATCAGGGAGAATTTCAAGCACCCCATCGCCATAAATATCTTCACCGCCTTTAGCGTGCTTTTTAAGTAGGGCAAAGATAATGTCATTTTTTCGGGAACGAGCTAGGTTGTCGAGGCCTAAGGCCTTTGTCATTTCTAGTAGTTCGGGAATAGGTTTGTGCTTTAGTTCTGAAAGGTTCATAGATAGGTTATTTTTAGGTTTGTTAAGCAAATAAATTGCGGAATTTTAGCGGATAGCTAGTTTTAGGAATGAATGATTTAAAAGCCTGGTCGGCGCAAAGGGTTATGTTTAGAGACGTCAGATGCGGCTGGAATTTGTTCTTAGAGCTTGAGTATAGCGATGATCATAGAAAGCGCAAGGAAATATTTTGGGCCCAGTGAACTAGGGCCAAATGATATTTACACTAAACCATCAACGAATTCGACTAATTGGCTTTTAGATAGAGCCCCCACTTTGGTTGCTTCTACGGTTCCGTTTTTAAACACGAGCAGAGTTGGAATCCCGCGAACATTAAATTTAGCGGCAGTCTCAGGATTGCTGTCTACATCGACTTTACATATCTTTATCTTGCCTGCGTATTCGTCTGCAACCTCACTGAGGATTGGTGCAATCATTTTGCAGGGACCGCACCACTCAGCCCAGAAGTCAACCATAGCAGGGGTTTCAGACTGTAAGACATCAGCTTCAAAGCTGGCATCAGTGACGTGAACAATATTCTCGCTCATTGAGTGAGTTCTCCAAATGGGTATTTTAACAGCGATATGCCGATCAGATGATGATCATACCACCGACTTTGCTTGGGCTTCAAATAATATGCATAGTTGACCGGAAAATTAAAATGGAGACTGACGAACTCCATTAACAGAAATTGGACGATATCTTCGTGCAAATTGGCTTGATACCCAAAAGGGCAGCCCTTTGCTCACTGGGCAAGACAACACTCCTATTTTTACGCGGGGATACCTTTTAAAACTACTTCAGAACGATTGCAATACAGTATTCAAAAACTGATAACCCAGGGGAGTCGTGCGATAGTGATCAGAATTCGGTTCTAGTAACCCCATAGATTCTAAATGACTAGTCGCTTTTCGAATAGATTTAGGATCTATCCCTGTCCTAGCCATGAAATAGTCGATAGATACGCCTTGTTTCAAGCGTAAGCCGTTCATCATGAATTCTAATGTCATTTCATCGGGTTTAATTGGGTTACTTTGGCTGAGAGCAGACCCAATACGATCTAAATAATGATCGGGCTGTCGGGTTTTCGTGGTTCGAAGCACTTGTTCTTCGTCTGGAAGACTAATCTTTCCGTGGGCACCTGCACCGACACCCAAATAATCGCCAAACTGCCAATAGTTCATGTTGTGTGCTGCTTTTTTCCCCTTTAGGGAAAAGGCAGAAACCTCATATTGCTCAAACTGATTTTCTTGCAACATTATCATGCCAGCGTTTTGGATATCAGCTAGGCGATCATCAATAGGTAACGCTGGTGGTCTTGAGAAAAATTCGGTATTTGGCTCAATAGTCAATTGGTACCAGGATATATGCACGGCGCCAGCATCGATGGCCTTCGCGAGGTCAGTCTCGGCTTGGCTGATAGTCTGATTGGGCAAGCCATGCATCAGGTCGATATTAAAATTATCAAAGCCTACCGACCGAGCTGTGGCAATTGCCCTTAGTGCCTGGCTAGCATCATGAATTCTACCAAGACGGCTGAGATGTGAATCGTTAAAACTTTGTACCCCAATCGATAGCCGATTAATTCCGGCACTGTAAAAATCAGCGAATTTATTTTGCTCAAAGGTTCCGGGATTAGCTTCTAGTGTGATCTCAATATCTGACTCAAATCCTATCAAGTCCTCAGCGGCAACTAAGATGGCCTCGATTGCTGGTCCAGAAAAAAGGCTTGGGGTACCACCACCGATAAAAATTGAGTGTAATTTTCTGCCTTGTACCCAATGCAGATCAGCTTTTAGATCTGCGATTAGGGCGGCAATATAAGCTTGCTCGGGAATATTGTCTTTGGCTACATGGGAGTTAAAATCGCAGTAAGGACATTTTTTAACGCACCAAGGAATGTGGACGTAGAGCGAGAGAGGCGGTAAATGAATCACAGGCTCATTTGCTGTAAAAATTGGTCAATAGCTTTGCCCCGATGGCTAAGACTATGCTTGGTTGGCTTGTCTAGTTCGGCAGCATGGCAAGCCATTTCTGGAACATAGAATATTGGGTCATAACCGAATCCGTGAGTGCCTCGATGTTCGAAAGCGATACTGCCCTCCCAGGTTCCTTGGCAGATAATTGGAGTGGGATCTTCTGCGTGACGAAGATAGACAATAACTGCTTGATAGCGAGCGCCGCGCTGACCGACGGGAACATCTGTTAATGCTGTTAATAGCTTTTCGCGATTGGCCGCGTCAGTGGCGCCATCACCAGAGTAGCGCGCAGAGTAGATGCCCGGCGCCCCTAGGAGGTAATCAACTTCTAGCCCGGAGTCATCGGCAATAGCGGGAAGGCCTGAAAGCGCCGTGGCATTTCTAGCCTTTAGAATGGCATTTTCGACAAATGTTAGACCTGTCTCTTCGATATCTAGAATATTTAAATCGCCTTGGGGAATGATGCTAATTCCTAGGCCGCTTAATAGTTCTTGTAGCTCTTTAATTTTGCCAGGGTTGGCGCTGGCTAATACAAGTTTTTTTGGGTTGGTCACTTTAAACATCCGCATTGTTGCTGATTAGTCATGGTACATTTTTTTTTGAAACTTAAAATCATAGGCGTAGCTTGGCTCGCCATTGTTAGGTTTAACGGTAATCTTAAAGGTTAGATAATCTTCATTTTCAAATTCAAAGGGTGCGAGGTAATAGAGCGCTTGCTCCTCTTTAATAGCAACAAATTCTAATGTCTGACTTTGTTGCAAGATATTGAATACCTGGCCGGTAATAGTCGCCGGCGTGCCAACTGCTAGGGTTTCCATAACAGCAATATTAACGATGCCTTTACCTTGCCCCCTAATAATCTTATTTATGACTGCAATATTGGGGTCAATAAAGGAACTATTAAAGGCACTAAAAAAAATCTTGTAGTCTCCATGCTGCTTATATAGCTTTTCTTCAAATGCTAGTCCCACCGTTGGCATAGCCAGGAGCAAAGCTACCAGAATAAGTCTTTTCATCTGTTTGATCCTCGATATAATTATTGCCTAACTATTAAAGCCTTATTTTGTTAGATGATAAACCGCTGTTTTAGCAAATAGGCTAGGGCAGAGGCTATTTAATCCTAGAAATTGGCTGCCGACAAAGGTTCTTTCTAATATTTTAATGCAGCGCTCAGAGCAGAGTGCTTCGAAATCTTTATAGGTAAATAAGTGTATGTTGGGGGTGTCATACCATTGATAGGCAAGTTGTTTTGTGACCGGCATACGTCCTCGAAGCATTAAAAAACTGCGCGTTTGCCAATGCCCAAAGTTAGGGAAGGTGACAATGCAACGGTTACCGATTCGAAGCATTTCATCGAGTACCAAGTGAGGATAACGCAAGGCTTGCAATGTTTGGCTCATGAGAACGGACTCAAAACTGTTGTCGGGGAAGTTCTCTAAGCCCCCATTTAGATCTTGCTCGATGACGTTAAGACCTTTCTGAATACAGAGATTAATAGCATCGGGGTTAATCTCAAGACCATAACCTTGAACTTGATAATCATCGATTAGTTTTCGCAGCAGCGTGCCGTCTCCGCAACCTAGGTCAAGTAGGCGTGAGTTAGGTTCGATCCAAGCCCCAATAGGGCCGACGTTGTGGATCATAAAGCGATTTCCTCGAGCTTACTGGAAACTCGACTGAGATAAAGGCCAACGGCTTTTTGGTACCGTGCGTTTGGTAAAAGAAAAGCGTCGTGTCCCTGATCAGATTCGATTTTAATATAAGAGACCGCTTTACCTGCATTGATCAAAGAATCGGTGATTTGTTCTGAGCATAGCGGAGAAAATCGCCAATCACTGCTGAACGAAACGACCAAAAATTGACATTGAGCGTGACTGAAAGCTTCAGCTGCGTTGCCATTATAATCTTTGGCCAGGTCAAAATGATCGAGCATTTGGGTAATCAGAATATAACTGCTGGCATCAAATTTCTGAGAGAATTTGTCACCCTGATAATTAAGGTAACTGGCGACTTCAAATTCACCCAGTGTTTTTCCAGTCGTATCCAAATCACCATTATTTACTAAACGACCAAACTTTCTACCAAGAGCATCGTCAGACAAATACGTTAAGTGCCCAATCATACGCGCTAGCGCAAGGCCTTGTTTTGGAGTCGTTTGATAATCCAAATAATGACCATTCTTAAATTCAACATCTGATTTTATGGCACGACGAGCAATTTCATTAAAGGCAATATTTTGTGCAGACAATTTCATCGCAGCAGCGATTACGACAGCATGTTGTAATTTTTCAGGGTAGGCCAGCGACCAGCACATTGCTTGCATTCCACCCAAACTACCACCAATAACCGCGGCCCAGCAGTCAATCCTTAAGTGATCCATCAAATACTTTTGAGACTCAACCCAATCTCTTACCTGGATTGATGGAAAGTTATGGCCATAGGCCTGCCCTGTTTCAGGGTCGGTGGAGGTCGGTCCTGTACTGCCAAAACAGCTACCGATGTTGTTGGGGCATACGACAAAGAATTTAGTGGTATCTATAGCTTTGCCTGGACCAATGTAGTGGTCCCACCAACCAACTTTTCCATCTGCATTAATGCCGGCAGCATGATGGTCGCCGCTTAACGCATGACAGATAAGAATGGCATTGCTGTGCGCTTTATTGAGAGTTCCGTAGGCTTCAAAAACAAGAGAATGAGAGGGTAAAGTCGCCCCACACACTAAATCTAGCGGCTTGTCTATGACTGCTGTCTGAGACGCACAGGCATTAAGGAAATTGTCAGGACTGGAGCTATCTAGTGACATAGTATTAAAAACAACGGCTTGGTTTCGAGAATATTTTAAAGATGAAGAGTACCATTAGATTAGCCCAATATAGGCATAATTGTTAGTTATACCCTTTGCGAGATAAGACTAAAATAGTTAATTAATTGAGCGTTTGCTTGACCATCTATCGGCGGAGCTCTTAGGCGGACCTTAAGCTCGTCGCCATAACTAGTCAGAATGCAAAAATTAGATTAAACCATTCAGCACTGGCAATACTTGGCCTCGAATAAACATCAGTACAAATATCGCCACCATAGGCGAAATGTCAATCATGCCGATCGGTGGAATCACCTTTCTAAAGGGCTTCATGTAGGGATCGATTATTTGACTAATGACCCGGACCGTCGGGTGGTTAGTGGTACCCACCCAGCTAGAAATAGCCAGAATAAGGATGCCATAAAAATAAATCTGAATTAAGCTAGCTAATAATGACAATACCGCGACAAACAGATAGGCGGGCAGTTGCCCAACCAAAACTTTTTCAAAGCCTATCATGATAATAAAGAAAGACCACTTAACCAGAATGGCGCTTACCAGTGCCGCAGTATTAAATCTGCCAAAGGTTGGAAATATTTTGTGCAATGTCTCAACGACTGGCGCAGTGACTTTAAAAATCGTCTGCGATATGGGGTTAAAAAAATCAGCTTGGACTAATTGTAGTAATAGTCTCACTAACAGCACGGTGGCATAGAGATCAATGACCAACCTAATAATACTAACTGCACCATCACCCATCAATTAACTCCTTTTTTAAATTGACTACTCTGCAAAATCTTTGGACATTTCTTCAGCTCGCTTAAGAGCGCTGGTCATGGCATTCCGAAAAATGGTTTCCAGGCCTTCTTTTTGAAAGGTGCTTAGGGCGCGTTCTGTAGTGCCCCCAGGTGAGGTAACTTGTCGTCTAAGCTGTGATGGACTGCTGCCCGATTGAAGAGCCATCTGAGATGCGCCTAGGGCTGTGTGAGACGCAAGCTCGCGCGCTATATCTTCCGATAATCCTAGTTCTTGACCGACCTGCTGCATAATCTCCAAAATTCGGAAAAAATAGGCCGGTCCGCTACCCGATACTGCAACCACCGCATTTATCTGATCTTCTATATCAACCCAGCAACAGTAACCCACGGCTTGGAAAATACTGGTAACCATCGCCTTTTGTGGTTCTGTGGTGAACTGATTGGCAAATAGGGCTGTTGCTCCGGCTAGAACCAGCGAAGGCGTATTGGGCATAGCTCTAATGATGGCTACTGAGGAACCAAGCCAGCCCTGAAGAGACTCTGCTGAGATGCCTGCTGCTATCGATACCACCACAGCTTGATCGTTCAACGCTGGTGCTAGATCCATCGCCACTTTGCGCATAATTTGAGGCTTGACGGCTAGTACTACTACGGTTGCATTAGCCACAGCAGCTTTATTATCTTCGCTCACAGTGACCCCAAATTCTTCTTTTAGTCGCTCTCTGCTAGCCTCATTAGGCTCGCTGACTAGGATATCAGCTGGCTTAAAGCCATTGGCAATAGTACCCCCGACTAAACAAGAAGCCATGTTGCCGCCACCAATAAATACAATCAAACTCATACATCACCCTGCTGTTGTGCTTCTTGGGCCAAAAATATCAGTGCCCACTCTAACAATAGTTGCGCCCTCAAGGATAGCGGCTTCAAGATCGGCAGACATCCCCATTGAGAGGGTATCCAATTTTTGAGAATTGTCCAGTGACTGGTTTATCTCATCTCTTAATTTTCGCAGTTGACGAAAGGGTATACGCTGTTCCTGTTTGTCTTTCCGAGCTTCAGGCATTGCCATTAGACCGCGCAATCTTAAATTGGGTAGTCTAGCTATCTCAGAGACCACTGTTAGCAAGTCACTTGGTTCAAACCCTGCTTTGGTTGGTTCATCGTCAATATTCACTTGTAAGCAAATATTGAGAGGAGGCATATTTGTAGGCCTCTGGGCACTTAAACGCTGGGCAATTTTCAGTCGGTCTACGCTGTGCACCCACGAAAAGTGCTCAGCTATTTGACGAGTCTTGTTTGACTGTATCGGGCCAATAAAATGCCAGTCTAGTATTAAAGTTTTTAATGCAGAAACTTTTTTTAGAGCTTCCTGCAGATAATTCTCACCAAAGCTTGTCAGTCCACTGACATTGGCTTGTGTTACTTGCTCAGACGTCCGGGTTTTGCTGACAGCGAGCAATGTCACTTCAGAAACCGGTCGCTGAGCCTCGGCAGCAGCTACTTTGAGCCGCGATCTGAGAGCCGCTATTCTATTACTTTGATCTTGCATGGAGGCTGTCTTTATTCGTTGTTTCGCAATTAGTGGGTGGTATTAAGGCTGCTGCCCTAAACCAGGATCATCTAGCCAACTTTGCAATATTAATGAGGCCGCAATATGGTCTATTTTTGTTAGATCGTGGCTTCTTCCTTTTTGGTTTCCCGCCTGCTCTCGCACAAATGATTTTGCTTCTTGGCTTGTAAGTCGCTCATCGACCATTTGTACCTCGACATTAAAGCGGCCCACCAGTCTGCGTGCAAATTTCCTAGATCGCCCACTTAACTCACTTTCACTATCATCCATATTGAGAGGCAGGCCCACCAGTACTATATTTGGTTTCCACTCTTCAATGACCGCACTTATCTCTGACCACTGCGGGACGCCGTCAACCGCTTTAATAATGGCAATACCCTTTGCGTTGTTGGTGAGGGTTTGTCCATAAGCCACACCAATTTGCTTTAGCCCAAAGTCAAACGCAAGTAATGAGGAATGTTTCTTTAGATCAGGCATGTCCAATATCCATGGACAGCATGCCAAGGTTTATACCGATGGATGCTGCAGCTACCATGGCGCGCTTCTCGCACTCAGTGTTGAAAATAATAGCTGATTTGGCTGGAATCGTTAACCAGCTATTAGTGGTTAGTTCTTCTTCCAATTGACCTGCGTCCCAGCTGGAATAACCCAAAGTAACCAGAGCGTTCTGAGGGCCTTTACCGGCCGCAATGTCACTAAGAATATCCTTTGAGGCGGTTAGACTAACTTCATCCGAAATATCAACAGTAGACTCCCAGTGTTGCGTGCAGGCTCGGTGTAAGATAAACCCCCGATCACGAGCCACAGGTCCACCATCTAAAATCAGATGATCACCGCAGCCATCTTGATAGTCTAAGTCTAGTTGTTTGAATATAGCGTTGACCGGGATATCTAATTGTTGATTAATAATGAGGCCCATGGCGCCGTCCTGACTGTGCTCACAAATATAAACCACTGACTGGGAAAAGTTTGGATCACGAAGGCCCGGCATCGCCAATAAGAAGTGGTTTTTTAGGCTGGTAACAGTTCTTTTTGGAATACTCATAGTTCTCAATATGAAGGTTTACGCACCGAAACTCAACACTAGACGTCACGCGCTAGAGAGTATTTTTACTTAGGCTTCTAATCTTTTTGCAATTGCACGCATTAATTGATCACCTATAGCGGTATCTTGTGCATTATCAATTTCACGAACACAGGTTGGACTAGTGACGTTAATCTCTGTTAGATAATCGCCAATGACATCTAAGCCCACGAATAATAGGCCTTTTTTGACTAAGACCGGAGCAATCTCCTGAGCGATCCAATGATCTCGAGCACCTAATGGCTGGACCACACCATGACCTCCAGCTGCCAAATTACCTCGAAATTCTCCTGCCGCAGGAATTCTAGCGACACAGTAGGGAACAACTTCCCCGTCTATGACCAGTATTCTTTTGTCTCCACTAAGAATTTCAGGCAAATATTTTTGAGCCATGATGGTATTTTGGCCATAGTTGGTCAGTGTTTCGATAATGACATTGAGGTTTTGGTCACCCTTTTGCACCCGAAAAATTGAGGTTCCTCCCATTCCATCAAGTGGCTTATACACGACTTCTTTGTGCTTGTTTAAAAATTGTTTTAACAGCTCTTGATCGCTACTCACCAGCAGCGGAGGCGTACATTGTGGGAACTCGGTGGCAAACACTTTTTCGTTACAGTCGCGTAAACTTTGAGGCTTGTTGACTATCAACGTGCCGAGGCGTTCAGCTGCTTCAAGGATGTATGTGGAATAGATAAACTCGCTGTCGAAGGGAGGGTCTTTGCGCATCAAAATAACATCTAAATCACCAAGCGGCTTAATAATACTATCACCTAGCTCGTACCAGCTATTGGCATCGGCATATACCTTCAGGGGGCACATCTTTGCGCCAGGCCCTTTACTGTCGATAAACAGATTATTTTGCTCCATATAAAATAGCGCATAACCGTGATCTTGGGCGGCAAGCAATAAAGCCAGAGTAGTGTCTTTTTGGTAATGGATGGACCTAATAGGATCCATAACCACGCCGAGAAAATTGCCCATAATATCTATGCCTTTACGTATAAATCTAAGTATGATCCCTGTCCCAGCAGGATGGACCCAATTAGGGTTCTTCTGCGTAGACCTATTAACTAAAAGAATATGGGTATTTATTCTCAGAATCACAGTGTTATTAATCGCACACTAAGAATTAACAAACTGACAATCCATTAATTGACGTAATAAAGGAACTATTACTATGAATCTCAGCGATCTACTATCCCTCAGTATAAAAGAAGGGGCCTCAGATTTACATCTTTCGTCAGGACTTTCACTTATTTTGCCAAATGATGATGATTTAATCCGAGATGACTTGATGATATTAAGCGACATGCGACTGAAAAAATCAGCGCCACTTATTGATTGGTAATGATATCGAGGAAATAAGAAAGACACTTCCTGTCAACTAAATGGCGTTAACATCGTTATTATAAGCAAACCAGCAGTTAAACGAAGAGGTAATAAGGATGAATAAAGGAATTATTTTTATATTGGTATCGCTTTTATCTGTATCTGTGTTCGCTGATCACCATAAAGGCGAGCGAGATAAAGGGCCTGGTCATGAGCGAGGGCGAGGAGATTTGTTTAAGGAAGCTGATCTTGATAACGATGACAGAGTGTCTCATGCGGAGCATGAGGCGATGGTCCAAAAAATGTCGGACAGAGGTCGTGCTCGTTTCCAAGAGATGGACTTAGATGGTGATGGCTTTGTCACTAAAAAAGAAGCTCGTAAGGTGATGAAAGGGAAAATGAAAGCTAAGCGAAAGAAGCTAAAGGCTTTGAAAAAAGAGAGAGAAGCCTCGACAGAAGAGTAGCAAGAAAAGAGAGATATCATCTAAAAAAGGCCGCTAAATTTAGCGGCCTTTTTTGTAATTTTGGCCCTATCATCAGTCGCAGTATATAATGATTTCTAAATTGTACTTATATGACTAACCAAACTCAGGTGCCCTATGACTGATTATTTAATTGCCCCGTCTATTTTAGCGGCTAATTTTGCTCGTCTAGGAGAAGAGGTCGATAATGTGCTTAAGGCAGGCGCTGACATAGTCCATTTTGATGTAATGGATAATCATTATGTGCCTAACCTGACTATCGGGCCGATGGTGTGTAAGGCTTTGCGGGATCATGGTGTTATTGCTCCGATTGATGTTCACCTTATGGTTAGCCCAGTAGATGATTTAATTAGAATGTTCGCCGATGCTGGTGCTAGTTACATAACATTTCACCCAGAGGCAACCAATCACATTGATAGGTCTTTGCAGTTAGTGCGCGAGCTTGGCTGTAAGTCTGGCCTTGTGTTAAATCCTGGAACGGGCCTTGATAGTACGCAGTGGGTGATGGATAAAATCGATATGTTATTGTTAATGTCAGTTAACCCAGGCTTTGGCGGTCAGGCATTTATCCCCTCAACAATTGATAAGTTAAAGCAAGCCAGGAAAATGATCGATACCAGTGGTTATGACATTCGATTAGAGGTTGATGGTGGTGTGGGCGTTGCCAATATCGCGGAGATTGCTGCGGCAGGTGCAGACACATTTGTTGCGGGATCAGCCATTTTTAGCCAGCCAGATTACTCCGACGTTATTGGTAAACTTCGAGCTGAACTTGCTAGCGTAGGATAGCAGTAACAGTTAAGTTATAGCTTTAGGGCGTCGGCCAGAGGTCAAAGGTTTATTGATATCGTGATATTGATTACAATGGTGACCTGATTAAGGAGATAGTCTTTGAAAGACACTTTGTATGTTCATTTTAAGTTGAGTTTGTGCTGTTGGCGAGGCTAGTCACCTTGGGCATGTTGCGTGCCTGCATAAACTAAATGATGAAAGAACCAGGAAGCTGTCATGAACCCCGATATATTTGCCACCTTGGCAACCCAAAATTTTAACCGAATTCCTATCACCCGTGAGGTGCTCGCTGATTTAGAAACACCCTTGAGTGTGTACCTAAAGTTGGCTTTTGGGCCAAATTCTTATCTTTTCGAATCCGTTCAAGGCGGCGAAAAATGGGGCCGTTACTCCCTCATTGGCTTACAGACATCTACCGTCCTTAAGCTTTATGGAAACCGGTTGGAGATCATTCGCGACGGCAAGCCAATGGTAGCCAGAACGACTGATGACCCACTGGCTGAAGTGGAACGCTTTCGAAATCTATTTAGTATGCCAGACCTGCCAGACTTACCTAGATTTACCGGCGGACTGGTCGGCTACTTTGGTTATGACACGGTGCGTTATGTTGAGCCAAAGTTGGCTAAAAGCGCGCCGCCAGATCAACTTGGTACGCCGGACGTATTATTGATGGCATCTGACGAGGTCGCTGTTTTCGATAATCTTTCAGGCACGATCATGCTGGTAGTGCATGCCGACGCTAAAAACCCTAACGCTTTAGCTGACGCTGAAACTAGGCTTGATGAGCTAGAGCATAAACTAGCCCAACCAAAGCCTGACTTACCACCTATGAATATGGATAGCGATAGTCTTGCTGAAGACGCTTTTGTGTCAAGTTTCGGTAAGGATAATTACAAGCGAGCAGTGGACAAAGTGAAGGAGTACACGCTGTCTGGGGATGTAATGCAGGTAGTTCCTTCGCAGCGATTCTCAGCCCCCTTTGATGAAGCTCCGATAAATTTATATCGTGCGTTGCGCCGGCTTAATCCTTCGCCCTATATGTATTTTCTCGATCTAGAAGACTTTCATATTGTTGGCTCTTCCCCTGAAGTGTTAGCGCGATTGGAAGATGAGCAAGTTACCGTGCGGCCTATCGCCGGCACGCGTCGACGTGGTGAAACCGCAGCCGATGATCAATTGTTAGAAAAAGAGATGCTGGCCGATCCAAAAGAGATTGCCGAGCATCTTATGCTGATTGATTTGGGTCGCAATGATGTTGGAAGAATTAGTCAGTCAGGATCAGTGGAAGTGACCGAAAAGATGGTTGTTGAACGTTATTCCCATGTTATGCATATTACCTCGAATGTGGTGGGTCAGGTGAATGCAGGGATGAGTGCAATTGATGTCTTGAAGGCAACTTTGCCAGCTGGGACATTGAGTGGCGCACCTAAGATTAGAGCCATGGAAATTATTGATGAACTCGAGCCGGTGAAACGCAACATTTATGGCGGAGCAGTGGGTTATATTGGTTGGAATGGCAATATGGATATGGCTATCGCCATCCGCACTGCGGTTATCAAAGACAAGATGTTACATGTTCAGGCTGGAGGTGGTGTTGTTGCCGATTCAATCCCTGAGTCAGAATGGGAGGAGACTATGAATAAAGCTCGGGCGGTAATGCGCGCAGCAGCAATGGTTTGCGGGGCAGTTAAATGATTTTAATGATTGATAATTACGATTCTTTTACCTACAACATTGTTCAGTATTTGGCTGAATTAAATGCCGACGTCCAGGTCTTTAGAAATGATGAAATCACGATTGCGGATATTGCGAAATTAGCACCGGAAAAGATAGTCATCTCTCCAGGGCCATGCACCCCCAATGAAGCCGGTATTTCGGTTGAAACCATAACCAACTTTTCCGGCAAGGTGCCCATTTTAGGTGTTTGCCTTGGCCATCAAAGTATTGGACAGGCGTTTGGCGGTAAGATTATCCGCGCCAAGAAAGTGATGCACGGTAAGACTTCAAAAATCTGTCATCACAATAGTGGTGTTTTTCAGGGGCTTGGTGCACGCTTTGTGGCTACTCGTTATCACTCTTTGGTGATTGAGCAGAGTAGTTTGCCGCCCTGCCTTGAGATTACTGCATGGACTGAAAATGAAGATGGTTCATTAGATGAGATCATGGGGATAAGGCACAAAGAATTGGCTATTGAGGGTGTTCAGTTTCACCCTGAATCGATCCTCACGGAGCATGGACATGATTTATTGCGTAACTTTTTGGAGGCTTAGGTAGTGGATATTAAGCATGCTTTACCATTAATTATTAAGCAACAGGATCTAACTAGAAAGGCGATGCGCGACGTCATGCGCCAGATCATGTCTGGTGGCGCAAGTGATGCTCAAATAGGTGCTTTTTTGGTCGCACTGCGCATCAAAGGCGAGTCTATTGATGAAATCACCGGCGCTGTTGAAGTGATGCGTGAGCTTGTAACAGGCGTTGAAGTCTACGGTGACCATTTAGTTGATATTGTGGGCACTGGAGGTGACGAATCTAACCTATTCAATGTTTCTACGGCGTCAACATTTGTTGTGGCGGCGGCCGGAGGGCAGGTTGCAAAACATGGTAATCGCTCGGTAAGCAGTAAAAGCGGCGCTGCTGATGTACTTGAAGCTGCAGGCGTTAATCTAAGCTTGAATGCCGAGCAGGTTGCTCAGTGTGTTAGTCAAATAGGCGTTGGATTTATGTATGCACCTTCTCACCATAGTGCGATGAAATACGCCATTGGGCCCAGGAAAGAGTTAGGTTTAAGATCTATCTTCAATATTCTTGGGCCAATGACTAATCCAGCGGGCGTCAAGCGTCAACTCATAGGCGTTTATGATAAAGCGCTTTGTCGGCCCATGGCAGAGGTGCTTGGCCTATTGGGGGCGGAGCATGTGATGGTGGTTCACTCGGCAGATGGCTTGGATGAAATTAGTATCGCAGCAGAGACATTTGTTGCTGAATACAAAGAAGGGCAACTTACTGAATATTCCTTGTTTCCAGATGACTATTTTGATGCGCGGCAATCTCTGCAAGGTTTAGCTGTTCTGGATGCCCAGGAATCACTCGCCATGATCACTTCGGCACTCGGCGGGCAATTGCCGGCCGCGGCTAATCTGATCGCCCTCAATGCTGGTGCGGCACTGTATGTCGCTGGATGTGCAGATTCTATTCAAGGAGGCCTTATCATGGCGCAGGAGTCAATTACCTCTGGAGCTGCGAGTGCAAAAATAGATCAGCTAGTGACGTTCACTAATAGTATTTAGCTTGACCAAAAGAGAGACATGCATGACCGCAGGAACACCGACCATACTAAAGAAAATTTTAGCGCGAAAGCGCGAAGAAGTTGCCGAACGCGTTGCTTCGGTACCCTTATCTTTTTTGATTGAAAATTTGGTAACAGCCTCAAAGCCAAGAGGTTTTACTGAAGCGATTAAGGGGAAAATAAGTGTTGGAGAATCAGCTGTTATTGCAGAAATCAAAAAAGCTTCCCCGAGTAAGGGAGTCATTCGCAGCAGTTTCGACCCAGCACAGATTGCTAAGAGCTATGAAAAAGGAGGAGCCTGCTGCCTATCTGTATTGACCGATATTGATTTTTTCCAAGGCTCAGATGCTCACCTGCAGGCGGCTCGCGAGGCATGTCACCTACCGGTCATTCGGAAGGACTTTATCGTTGATGAATACCAGATTTACGAGGCTCGAGTACTGGGGGCTGATTGCGTTTTATTGATTGTCGCAGCTCTTGATGAAATACAGCTAAAGCAATTACATAAACTTACTGTTTCTCTTGGGATGGATGTGCTCATTGAGGTGCATAATGAGGACGAGTTAGAAATAGCTATTCAGTTAGATAACACCCTTATTGGTATTAATAACCGTGATTTACATACTTTTGAGGTCTCCTTGGACAATACGTATCGGTTGTTGGACAAAATTCCAACGAAAGCCATTGTGGTGACTGAGAGTGGTATTCACACCTCAGACGATGTTGCCGCAATGCGTGAGAGGAAAGTTCATGGTTTTTTAGTGGGCGAAGCCTTCATGCGGAGTGAGCAGCCCGGCGAGAAACTCAAAGAATTATTTAGTTAGCATCTATGCTAGTTAAAAACTGCCATGGGAAATATTACGGCTGAGGTTGCGATTAAAACTACTCTTTTCAGGCGGCCAGACTTAAGGCGTTTGTGCCTGTAGTAGATATAAAGCTAGCTCTTTAATAGCACGTGCGGTCCGGACTAAAAGCATAGTGCAAAAAAAGGGACCTTAGGAGGTCCCTATGAAAATCCTATAGCAAGGATTAAGAGGGGTTTGGTTCAAGCTGAATTTGGTTGTACTATTTTTAGAGCCACTAAGCGGGCTGGTTTTTCTTACTGCTTGTTTTTTACTTCTGGTGCTTCCAACTTAGCGAAGTCATCTTTCGCAATGGCAGCACCTGCTAGTCCAGTGAAACCTATGAGCAAATACACGAGTGTCATTTCTATTTTCCTTAACCGTTTGAGAGCGTTATTGCTCCGATGCGCGTACTATATTGCGCGAGAGGTCATAATACAAATGCATTATAAGCATCAACTATATGCATAAATGATATGACCTTAGGGTTTTCGAAACACGAAAAAAAAAGGGACCTTAGAAAGGTCCCTTTGAAAAATCCTGTAGCAGGATTAAGAGGGGTAATGGTCGCGAACGAAACTGGTAGTGCGCTCTCGGGTCAAATTTTAAATCTAGTTCTTAGCTGTTGGATTTAAAAAATCTAATGACTACTTCGAGGTTGCTAATATAGTTGGTCACGAGGCATAATACAAATGCATTTATTGCATGAACTATATGCGTTTTTGGTATACCTGCTAAGAGGCTCTGATGAACTTACAAAAACTTTCACGGCTTGACTTAAATCTACTGGTTTCGCTACAGGCTCTGCTTGAAGAGAAAAGTGTTACTCGCGCCGCTGCACGCCTATTTATCAGCCAGCCAGCTATGAGTCGCGTGCTTCAGCGATTGCGCTATCAACTTGACGACCCGTTGTTTACACGAACTGGCAATGAGCTCGTCCCCACGCCAAAAGCAAGGGACCTTCAGCAACGATTACCAAGACTACTTGATGGGATTCTGGATATGGTTAGTGAGGGTGAATTTGACCCCACAACTTATGTTGGTGAGATTACCATTGCTGTACCCGAATTTGTCGCTATCTCTTTGATATCACAGTTAACCAAAGTGATTACTGAATATGCGCCAGGATTAATCTTATCTATCTCAAGTGAAACTGACTCGGTGGAAGGTGAGCTAGCCGACGGTGTCTTAGATTTTGCGATCGATATTGAAAAGACCACGACAGACGATATTTCGACAACACCATTGGCTATTTTTACCCCATCAATTTGGATGCGGGAAGGCCATCCCTTAGCACATAAAGAGACCGTCACACTGGCCGAAATTCTTAAATATCCGTTTATTCAATATTATCTACTAATCTCCAAGAGAGTCAGCGCAAGAACTGATGCTCGATTTGATCGAGCGCTTCGGGAGTTAGGTCTCAAGCGTAAAAAGACCTTGGTGACCAACCAGTTGATGACCGCAATGGAGACCGTATGTGACACCGACTGCCTGATGGTTGCGGCTAAGTACGGAGTGACTATGGAGCGAGAAATGCATCGCATTGTTCGTAAGCGCTACCCGGCGGATATTCCCCACGAAGGTAAAATAAAATTAGTCTTACTTCAGCATCAGCGTACTTCTGGTTCGCCAATTCATCAGTGGCTGTCAGATAAGATAGTAGGATTGATTCAGGAGAGAGAAACCATCATCGATGTTTAATGCTATCTCCTAGATAGTTCTAATAAAACGACTGGTGTATGTATATTGCCTAATTGATTCTTGCGAGCCTTGAAAACTCTAATTTTCTGAGATTACAGCCCCTTATAATCGATAACTACTTAGGGTCATAGCTGATGAGGCTAAGGTCATTAATTTTTTAACTGGAGAAGGGAATTCGTAGCCTCCAGCTTCTCGAGCTGTCTGCGCATGGCATTGTTCGTCAACCAGCATTTCTTCGACAATAGCTCGGCTCTTTAGGTCCTCTTTTGGCAAGTCAGACAGGTGCTTACTTAAGTGAGCAGACACCTGATCTTCAGTGGCAGCGACAAATCCTAGACTTAGCTTGTCATTAATTAGCCCAGTTCCAGCACCAATGCCAAAAGACATTGCATACCAAATTGGATTTAGAAGACTAGTTTGGCCGCCAAGATTATTGATGCGCTCTTCACACCAGGCCAAATGGTCGATTTCTTCTGCGGCTGAATGCTTCATTTGCTCGCGTACTTCAGGTAGTTTAGCGGTTAGCGCTTGACCTTGATAGAGTGCTTGAGCACAGACTTCGCCGGTATGATTGACGCGCATAAGACCAATAGCATGAGCGCGGTCTTTATCGCTAAGGTCGGCATCGGCTAGGGTATCTGCAGGAGATTTTCTACCAGGTTGCGGCGCACCGCTAAAGGCTGTGCGTAAACCTTGATCTAGCTGGGCTAAAACCCTGTCGAGCGCTGTTAATTTTCGATTAGTCACGAAACATTATCCAAGTATCGTTAAGTGTCTATTGTATCCATTTTTGGGTTGTTCTTTCTAGCGATAAATATAGGTAGATAAGCTAAGGCAAAAAATACCATGGCCAAGCCCTCTGTGGCTACTATGTAGAGTGGCCAGGGACCGAGAAAGTCTAGCAGCGATGGATTAATCGGTTTATTCATCATATAGAAATAGTTAGCATCCAACCAAAGGTTAATGGGGATTAAACACAGGATATAAATGTTCAACCAGACAAAGGTACGCAAAATACCCTGTGGCTTAGGATAGAGCTTAAACGCGATCAGATGGTGAACTACCACCACCACCAGGCCGCAGTGAACAATCCAATATTTAAAGAACCCATAACTGGGGTAACCACCGTCCGGATCCGGCGTGATTATCGCTTGCAGTGTGCCAGACAAGACGAAAAAATAGACGATTTCGAAGCACCGCCGATTAGGCTGCCAAAATAGGAGAGGGGCCACCAAAGCAAACAGGTTGCAGATCGACAGAGGTAAATTAACCGCTGGATCGAACCTACCATAGACTATATGGATAGAGGTCCAAACGATTACTGTGAGGCTAATAAAAACGGACGTTAAACGTGTTAGCAGCAAGTTTTGACGATCATCTAAGCGTTGTGCAGCATTGACAAAGATCACCGCAAAAAGGACAAAAACAATCACCGCACCCAGATGCGATTGGCTAAACGATGTAAAACCAATATCAGCGCTAAAAAAGACGTTATCGCTGAACACATAACTCTCCTTTAGTGAGTTTGGAATTAGCTAGTTTGTTCCCGAGCAATTGCGCGCCAACCAATATCATCACGCAGATAAATATCATTCCAATGAATCTTCGAGGCCAGGTCATAAGCACGAGCCTGAGCTTCAGACACGGTATCGCCCATTGCGGTCGCGCAGAGTACGCGTCCGCCACTGGTCACCACATTACCATCGGCTATGGCAGTGCCGGCATGAAAGACCTTCTGGCCCGTCTCAGCAGGCGCATCAGATAAACCCGAAATAACATCACCACCACGATAGCTTCCAGGGTAACCACCTGCGGCTAGTACCACGCCGATAGAGGGACGCGGATCCCACTGCGCTGTTTGTTGATCTAGTGTGCCCGCTAAAGCAGCTAAACAGTGAGTCACCAAGTCAGATTGTAGGCGAAGCAGTATGGGCTGAGTTTCTGGGTCGCCAAAGCGGCAGTTGTACTCAATGACCTTAGGGGTGCCGTCGCCCATAATCATTAGTCCAGCATATAAAAAGCCAGTGTAGTCATTGCCCTCATCAGCCATGCCCTTAACCGTTGGATAAATCACCTCATCCATAATTCGCTGATAAATCACCTCATCCACCACGGGTGCTGGCGAGTATGCGCCCATGCCTCCGGTATTAGGACCAGTGTCGCCGTTGCCGGCACGCTTATGATCTTGACTGGTGGCCATTGGTAATACATTTTTGCCATCTACCATCACAATAAAGCTGGCTTCTTCGCCATCTAAAAATTCTTCTATCACCACACGGCTCCCGGCTTCGCCAAAGGCATTGCCGGCGAGCATGTCGCGCACTGCATCTTCAGCTTCAACCATGGTCATGGCCACAATGACACCCTTGCCCGCGGCCAAGCCGTCGGCTTTAACTACAATGGGTGCGCCAACCTGTTGTAGGTATTCAAGCGCAGCATCGACCTCAGTAAAGTTGCCATAGTTAGCAGTCGGTATTTGTTGGCGTTCAAGAAAGTCTTTGGTAAATACTTTAGAGCCTTCTAGCTGGGCTGCACCACCAGAGGGCCCAAAAATTGGTAATGCACGTGATTCAAAATAATCAACAATGCCATCCACTAATGGTTGCTCAGGGCCAACGATGGTTAGGCCAACGTTATTGTTCTCGGCAAAGTCAGCCAGTACGGTAAAGTCCGCAACCGAGATCGCAACGTTTTCCAGATTAGGCTCCATCGCCGTTCCTGCATTGCCCGGTGCCACATAAACGGTGCTGACACTCGATGATTGAGATGTCTTCCAAGCCAGTGCGTGTTCGCGTCCACCAGAGCCAATAACCAGAACATTCATTGTGTAATTTCCAAGCAAAATTTGAGAGAAAAATTATAACAGACTGCACGACTGGGATTATATAATTTGTGGTACGGTGTCGCTAACAAGAGCAATCTAAATGTACGTCTAAGTCGTAATTTTCATATAAGAAAAATTACCACAGAGGATATACTCCATCGCTGAATTACAACAATCGAAGGCACCAACGATCATGTGGTTTCGTCAAGATCTAAGGCTTGCCGACAACCCAGCACTCTGTGCCGCTTGCGAGCGTGGTGAGATTATTCCGGTCTATATTCTTGATGATCAAGGCGCCGACAGTTGGAAAATGGGTGGTGCTAGCCGTTGGTGGTTACATTATGCGCTGGAAGATCTAAACGATTCTCTCAAGCAAGGGTTACAACTTTTTCAGGGTGATGCACTAACCATCCTTCGTAACTTTGCCGCGCAAACCGGAGCCGCAGCTATCACTTGGAATCGTTGTTATGAGCCTTGGCGTATTGCCCGCGATGCCACCCTTAAAACAGCGCTTAAAGACGATGGTCTTGAGGTGCAAAGTTTCAATGGCTCGCTGTTGTGGGAACCTTGGCAAGTGCTTAAAAAAGATGGCACTCCCTACAAAGTATTCACGCCTTATTATCGCCGTGGTTGTC
Source organism: Porticoccaceae bacterium (assembly GCA_018654575.1). Taxonomy (GTDB): domain Bacteria; phylum Pseudomonadota; class Gammaproteobacteria; order Pseudomonadales; family Porticoccaceae; genus HTCC2207. Next base: position 24,050 of record JABILI010000097.1, on the reverse strand, counting down.
TTTCTGTTGCTGCGCCACGTAGGCCATTGGACCCGCCTAAAGGCATCAACTTAAGTAAAAATAGTGTCCACTCACTACCCCTAAAAGACTTAAATTTACTGCCTAAAATTAACTGGGACGAGCAAATGAAAGTGCGCTGGGATATCAGTGAAGCTGCCGCCCATGAACGCCTTGATGAGTTTGTTATAGACGAGTTACAAGATTATCGTGAAGGGCGAAATTTCCCAGACAAACAGAACGTGTCACGCCTTTCGCCCTACCTGCATTTTGGTCAAATATCGCCAAACATAGCGTGGCATCGTGCGGCAGAAGCAGGAGCTTTTATTACCAACGAAAAAAGTCTAGATACCTTTATGAGTGAATTGGGTTGGCGCGAGTTCTCTTACTATTTGCTCTACCATTTCCCTACGTTGCCAACCGACAATTTGCAGGTACGCTTTAACCTTTTCCCTTGGGCAGAGAACACGGACGCTGATTTAAAAGCGTGGCAAGAGGGTAAAACAGGCTACCCATTGGTCGATGCAGGTATGCGTGAACTTGACACGACCGGTTACATGCACAACCGCGTGCGCATGGTAGTTGGCTCATTTTTGGTAAAGAATTTACTCATACACTGGCATAAGGGTGAGCAATGGTTTTGGGATTGCTTAGTTGACGCAGACCTTGCCAGCAATAGTGCCGGTTGGCAGTGGAGCGCTGGTTGTGGTGCAGATGCCGCTCCCTTCTTTAGAATCTTTAACCCCATCACGCAAAGCGAAAAGTTTGACAAGCAGGGCAGCTACATTCGCCGCTATGTACCAGAGCTTTCTAACATGCCCGAAAAATATATTCATACGCCTTGGTTGGCACCCGCTGAGGTGCTCACTGCGGCTGGGGTCGACATTGGCAATAACTACCCAGCACCTATAATGGATATTAAAGAATCCAGAGAGCGAGCACTAGCGGCCTTTGCGGTGACAAAAATTCAGCCTGTAGAGGGTTAATGGCCCCATTTTTAGCGGAGCATTACGATGTATTTTGGCAGTGACAATCAAACCGGCGCATCTTCGCAGGTACTAGCGATGCTAACACAGGCTAACAGCGGTTATACCCATGGTTATGGTGATGACCAATGGACTAATAAGGCCGTAGAGGCCCTAAAGACCCTTTTTGAATGTGACCTTGAGGCCTATTTTGTGGCTACCGGCACCGCGGCAAACTCACTGGCCTTGTCGTGCATGGTGGAACCTTGGGAGTCTATACTCTGCCATGACAGTGCTCATATTATTTTGGATGAGTCCACCGCTCCAGAACTGTTTACCGGTGGCGCACGCATGCGGTCTATTTCTCAGGGCGAAGGCAAAATTAGCCCAAAACACCTGCAAGACTATTTGCAAACAATAGGCACCGACTACCCACATAATGTACGAGCAGCTGCTTTGAGCATTACTCAGGCCAGCGAATCTGGCCTTGTCTACACACCAGAGCAAGTGTCGGTACTTAGTAGAATGGCTAAAGACAATGGCTTAAGCGTGCATATGGACGGGGCAAGGTTTGCCAATGCTGTCGCCTCGCAGCAATGCACCCCCGCAGAGTTATCGTGGAAGGCAGGCGTAGACGTGCTCTGTTTGGGCGCAACTAAGTGTGGTGCGCTCTGTGCCGAGGTGGTTATATTTTTCAACAAAGAGTTAGCCGATACCTTTACTTATCGTCGTAAGCGAGGAGGGCACTTACTGTCAAAGGGGCGCCTGTTTGGTGCTCAAATGGTTGGCTGGTTGAAAGATGACCATTGGCTTGATCTGGCTCAACACGCCAATACTCAGGCCACTCAGTTAGCCAAACAAATTGCGACTTTTGACTGCCTGCAGTTAGTTTGGCCAGTAGAATCCAATGAACTTTTTGTCATCATGCCCAAAGGGTTAGCAGAACATTTACAGGCTGCCGGTGCAGAATTTTATGACTGGTATGTCGACACCTTGCCGCCCAATATCACAATAGCTGAGGACGAGATATTCGCGCGGCTAGTCACCTCGTTTGTTACTCAAGATGTCCAGCGTGAAGACTTCTGTGACCTCATTCGCAATTATTTCTCAGCTACTAAGGCTTAGCACTAAGTCAGTCAGGGCCTCACCCACCATCACAGGCTAATCACATGGAAACAAACATCATTTTCAGGCCATACTCATCGACCGATAAGTCCGTCTGTCTTGGACTCTTTGATGCGAACTGTCCGGAGTTCTTTGCGCCTAATGAGCGTGTCGGTTATGCAGAGTTTCTTGACGCCAACCCATTCGACTACGAACTGTGCTTAACTGAAGATAAAGTCGCAGGAGCTTTTGGGCTGTCAGAACATGGTTTACAGCAAAAAAGCCTCAATTGGATTCTACTGAACCCGCGCTCCCAAAGGTTGGGTATTGGTTCGGTTATTATGAGTCGAATCTCTGCTGTGGCGCTTGATTCAGGGGCTAGTTTGATCAACATTGCAGCAAGCCATAAATCATCGCCATTCTTTGCTAAGTTTGGTGCCATAGAGATCGCTACTATAGACAATGGATGGGGGTCGGGTATGCATCGCGTAGACATGGAGCTTCGCTTATAAAGCCTAAAAACTCATGGTTTTTTGATTCCTGTATGCAGTCCTTATTTGTGAGAAGAAGTATCAATTATGAAGCGTAATATTTTAAATAGTTTAGATTCAACCGTCCGTCCGCGGGAGAATCTACCTAGCACACGATATTCTATAAGGTTTTTTATCTACACAATTTTTGTGTTGGCTAATTTCACACAGGCCTTAGCCAGCGATAAGGATGTTGTAGCAGCGACGGGATCGTTACTGATCCGTGGAGGCTGGTTATTTGATGGCATCAGCGAAAATCGCCGGCGCAACAGCGGAATACTTATTCACGATGGCAAAATAGTCGATGTTGATTTTCTTTCTAATGAACAAAGTTCAACGCTCGCCCGAGTTATAGAATTAGCCGAGTCAGAAACAATTCTACCTGGCTTCATCGACTTACATGCGCACTATAATTTAGACCTCATTGACCAAGGTCGCGCGGAGGAAGTGGTTTATAACGGCATTGTATTTCTCGCCAACGGTGTCACTGCCACCTGGTCAGCGGGGGAATTTTATCCTGAGCGTGTCATTGCCCAGCGCGATCTCATTGAAGCGGGCCACGCTATTGGGCCACACTTATTTGTGTCTGGCCCTTACTTTGGTGCCTTTCGCTGCGAGTACAACGTTAGTGTGGCGGCTGATGAATGTGCGGCCTGGCCAAATAACATTACTGAAAAGGAGATAAGAGACGAGGTTGATAAGTGGGCCCAAGAAGACGTTGTCAGCCTCAAAATAAAACAGGCAACACCGGATGAGGCAAAGATCATTATTGAGCAAGCACACAAGCATGGCATGACAACAACGGGCCATCTTGCTAACTACAATGTCGAATATGACGTCTCTACGCGTGATGCCATTCTAATGGGCATGGATCGCATTGAGCATCAGCTTACGCTTGCCCTTGGGCGAGACGACCCAAGAAGCGCACAAATGAACGAGATGGTTGATCTAATGATAAAGCATCAGGTTTATTATGGCCCCAACTTGCAAATGTACGGGGGTATCAATCTGCGCAATGCACATCCTACTGAAATGACATGGGCCGACGAATCAAAATATTTTACGCCCTACACTCAGGCTCGCCTTTTACAGCGAGGTATCCCGTCACCCGAGTCAGAACAAAAGGAGTATGACCAGCGCATAATTGAGCTAATGGCACTTTATGACGCTGGGGGTAAGCATCTTCTGGTGGTTGGTACTGATGAGCCGGTCTATACCAACATGCTACCGGGATTTGCCTATCACAGGGAGTTACTAGCGATGACCTACGCAGGCTTACCGCCTATTGATGTTTTGAAAGCGGCTACTATTAATGGTGCCATGGCACTTGGTGTTGCGGACCGCCTAGGATCACTAGAATCTGGTAAATCTGCCGACCTGTTGGTCGTCAAAGGAAATCCATTGGAGGATATTAAGACCGCACGGAGTATTCGGCTTATCATGAAGGCAGGACAGGTTCACGACCCCGAGGATTTACTGCGCTCAGCCGAAGGGAAAATAGGCCCCGCTGGACCAACTGATCATGCGGATTGGGCGTTTCAGGTTAAACCGCTAAGAGATTAAATAACAAGAGTATTTCACTAGCCGGACTATGACTTGCTGCGACAACCCTTGCTACCTATCGGCTAACATTGTTAATTTTTAGGTGCACTCTATACTGGATAAGAGGTGTTTTAGGTGACTAGCGTCCTAAACAAGGCGCTAACTAATGGAGGCAAAGATGTTGCGCTATCTTAAGAGTCAGAGAAATATAGCTTTTTCACTAATGCTAATACTGTCATTGCCACTCACTGCGATTGCGGCAAATAGCACTTCTACCCCTAATATTGTGTTGGTGGTGATGGACAATTTTGGGTATGGAGAAATTGGTGTCTATGGCGGTGGTGTTATCCGCGGTGCGCCAACGCCTAATATTGATAGCATTGGGGTTGAGGGCTTCCAGCTCACCAATTTCAATGTCGAGGCAGAATGTACTCCATCTCGATCAGCATTGATGACGGGTCGTTATGGTATTCGTACGCGACAGCAACCAGAGGGACCACCTAGAGGAATTTGGTATGGCCTTACTCAGTGGGAAATTACCCTAGCAGAGATGCTCTCAGATACCGGTTATGCCACTGGTATGTTCGGTAAATGGCACTTGGGTGATGCTGAGGGGCGCTACCCAACAGATCAAGGGTTTGATGAATGGTATGGTATTCCCAATTCCTCAGATCAAGCGTTTTGGCCTGATAGTGATAGTTTTCAGAACGATGCGGGGGTGGAATTTACTCGTATCATGACCTCCAAGCGCAACCAGAAACCAGAAAAGCATGAGGTCTATGGACGCGCCAAACGCGCTTCCATCGATAGAGACATTACCGACCATGCCCTAGATTTTATTTCGCGAAAGGCCAAAACCAAGCAACCATTTTTTGCTTACTTACCTTATACACAAACCCACGAACCGGTTGATGCCCACCCTGACTTTAAAGGGAAGACGGGTAATGGTAGCTTTGCAGATGTGCTTGCTCAGACAGATGTCTATGTAGGCGAGCTGCTAGCGTTGGTTGATGATCTTGGCCTGAAGGACAACACGATATTTATCTTCACCTCAGATAATGGACGCGAAGGCATTAAACGGTCATTTGGGTTCACGGGCCCTTGGCGCGGCACAATGTTTTCCCCTTATGAAGGATCCCTTCGGGTTCCATTTTTGATTCGTTACCCAGGTATTATTCCTGCCGGAAAAGTTTCAAACGAAATCGTCCATTTAATAGATATTTTCCCAACACTAGCTGAATTTGTCGGTGGAGAAATACCTGAAGATAGAGTTTTGGATGGCGTTGAGCAGACACATTTTTTGATGGGCCACACTGAAAAATCTGCTCGAGAATCTGTAGTTATTTACATCGGCAATGAGCTGTTCGGCGTGAAATGGCGCAACTGGAAAATGTTACTCAAAGAGATTGATAAAAAGAGCTATGCGATTCAAAACATGGCTTATCCGTCTTTTTACAATCTCATTGTTGACCCAAAGGAGGAAGAACCAGAAAAGTTTTATCTTGATGATACTTGGGTAGAAACACCTCTTTATGAGGTTATGGAAGAGCACCTTCTATCGATAGAAAAAGACATCGGTTCGCCTGTCGACTAATTGTCGGACTAAAGTCGTGGCCGACAGTACTATTAATCTGCAATAGTTTCCTTTCAGAGGCGTAGGGAAAGAATATGATTGTTAAAAAATTAAGAGATAGAAATGGCTGGACTCAGGAACAATTAGCTGAATGTTGTGACCTAAATGTTAGGACTATTCAGCGTGTTGAGAGCGGGAAAAAAGCGAGTCTTGAAACATTGCATAGCCTTGCCTCTGTATTTGAAGTAAATATTTCAAAATTAACAGAGGAAATTACTGTGATAGATAAAGAAGTGGAAAATTGGAAAGTTTTACCTTGGTGGTTCAGAGCTAACATGTTCGGAATTTATAGAAAGCGCACCGTTGTTTGGTGCGAATTAACTATGATGTTTGCTGGCCTTGTGTATTGGATTTTTTTTCAAGATACATCAATGGCCGTAATTTTGTTGCTAGGCGCATATATTACAGGCTGGATTGTCCGATACGGTGATAAAAAGGACGTTTGGTAGAGCGATATACAACTAACAAAAAGCCCGCATAAAGCGGGCTTTTCAGTGTGAAGGCAATAGGCTCAGTGCCTAAAGTGGCGCATGCCCGTAAACACCATAGCCATTCCGTGTTCATCTGCAGCGGCAATGACTTCATCATCACGCATTGATCCACCTGGCTGAATAATGCAGCTTATGCCCGCTTGTCCGGCGTTATCAATACCATCACGGAAGGGGAAGAAGGCATCAGACGCCATCACAGCTCCGACCACTTTAAGCCCAGCATGCTCAGCCTTGATGCCCGCGATGCGGGCGCTGTTAATGCGGCTCATTTGTCCTGCACCCACGCCAACGGTTTGATTGTTCTTGGCATAAATAATGGCGTTAGACTTGACCATTTTGGCAACTTTCCAAGCAAATAACATGTCTGTCATTTCAATTTGAGTAGGCATTCTTTTGGAGACTACTTTGAGGTCTTCTTCAGTAATCATGCCATTATCACGGTCTTGAATGAGTAGTCCACCATTGACGCGTTTGTAGTCAAAGTCTTGCGGACGCCGATCGCCCCAAATGCCGCACTCTAGCAGCCTAACGTTTTTCTTCGCGGCAACAACAGCCAAAGCATCAGCTGACACCGAGGGAGCAATAATGACTTCAACAAATTGTTTTGCGCAAATGGCCTCAGCGGTTTGAGCATCTAACTCACGGTTAAAGGCAATAATGCCGCCAAATGCAGATTCGGGGTCAGTAGCAAACGCTAAGTCATAGGCAGTGCCAATATCAACCGCGACTGAAACTCCGCAGGGGTTGGCGTGTTTAACAATAACGCAGGCCGGTTGGTCAAACTGTTTGACGCATTCAAGTGCCGCATCGGTGTCAGCAATGTTATTGAACGAGAGCTCTTTACCCTGCAGTTGCTTGGCGGTGGCCACACTGGCTTCGGTGGGGTTAGCCTCGGTGTAAAAAGCCGCCTTTTGATGAGGGTTTTCACCGTAGCGCATTTCTTGAGTTTTGAAATATTGCACATTAAAAGTATCAGAAAAATCACGTGCAGTATTGTCTGTATCACGAGCACCAAAGTGATTGGCAATCATACCGTCATAGCCAGCGGTATGCTCAAAGGCTTTGACCATGAGCGCATAACGGGTGCTGTAATCAAGCTGCCCTTCATTGGCCTGCATTTCTTCAAGTACCGTGGCGTAGTCATTGCTATTGACCACAATAGCAACGTCTTTATGATTTTTTGCCGCGGAGCGAACCATGGTTGGCCCGCCGATATCGATGTTTTCAATCGCGTTTGGCAATGTGCAATCAGGGTCTGCAACGGTAGCTGCAAAGGGGTAGAGGTTAACGATAACCATGTCTATAGGTTTAATCGAGTGCTCTGCCATGACGGCATCATCGATGCCACGACGGCCTAAAATGCCACCGTGAACTTTCGGGTGTAGGGTTTTAACACGACCGTCCATCATCTCTGGAAAGCCGGTGTAGTCTGAGACTTCAGTCACCGCAATGTTGTTTTCTTGGAGTAAACGAAAGGTGCCGCCAGTAGAAAGTAGTTCGACGCCAAGGGCGTTTAGTGCGCGGGCGAAATCAACAATGCCATTTTTGTCAGACACGCTAATTAGCGCGCGTGAAACTTTTTTTAGGTCGCTCATGAAGCCCTCGGGTGGTTATAAAAGATCATATTGTTTTAGCTTTTTGCGGAGTGTGCCTCGGTTAAGGCCGAGTATTTCGGACGCCTTGCTCTGATTTTGCCGAGCGTAGGCCATGACTGCGGTTAGCAGTGGTGCCTCGACTTCAGCTAATACTAAATCATAAAGATTGACCGTACTTTGACCATCCAAGTCATCAAAATAACGCTGCATAGCATCGGCAACACTGACTCTTAATGAGTGTTGAGTATCTTTTGTCGACTGTTGAGCCGGTGGGATATAGTCCGGAGTAGTCAGGTAGCTATTAACATCTTTTTTGTCTAATACCTTGGTGTCGTCAGCAGTCATGCGACTTTTTCCTCGTAGCCCGATTCGAAGAAAAATTCATTGAGTAATGTTCGTTGTTGTTCGGTGGTCTCAAGGGTATTGAACTGACGGGTAAAGTCTCTGCCACCGGACAGGGGATTGATGTACCAACCAATGTGTTTGCGGGAAATACGCAATCCACCAGCCTCACCATAAAACTCATGCAGTGCGAGCAGATGAGCGGACATAATGGTTGCACATTCTTCCATGCTTGGGGGTGCCAGTCGCGTTCCAAATTTAAGGAAGTGATTTATTTGGTTGAAAATCCATGGATTACCTTGGGCGGCACGCCCAATCATGACGGCAGCAGCTCCTGTGTGTTGCAGGACTGAAACGGCTTTTTCTGGATCGGTAATATCACCGTTTGCTAGGACGGGAATGGATACTGCCTCTACGACTTGAGCGATGGTGTCGTACTCAACTTCACCGACAAAACGACAGGCTCGCGTACGACCGTGGACAGCCAGCGCTGAAATCCCTGCATCTTCTGCAATTTTTGCAATGGTTACTGCGTTGCGGTTTTGTCTGTCCCAGCCAGTGCGGATTTTTAAGGTAACAGGGACGTCGGCCGCAGAAACTACCGTTTCTAAGATGTCTTTTACTAGCTCAGGACTTTGCAATAGCGCTGACCCTGCAGCACGCTTACATACTTTTTTGGCAGGACACCCCATATTAAGATCAATAATCTCAGCACCCTGCTGGACGTTGAATTTGGCCGCTTCTGCCATCATTTGAGGATCGTAGCCAGCTATTTGCACTGACCTTGGAGCAGGTTCATCACCAAATTGCACGCGGAGGCGAGACTTGCGAGTCGACCACGTGGACGGGTCGGCGGCTACCATCTCAGATACAACTAAACCAGCGCCCATTTTTCTGCATAGCTGTCGGAACGGCAAATCAGTCACACCGGCCATGGGTGCAAGCACGGTTTGGTTTTTAATATGATAAGGGCCAATATTAAACATGTTAATCTCAGGTGCCGCGTTAAGGGTTGGTCATAATACCCCTTGAACGATTGATTAAAAAGTGATCAATTAAAAAATATGTCATTTATTGATAATTCTGCGTTAGCAAGTGACTAAACGCGTTAAATAGACCTAGTTTAGAGTTACTTGAATTTTTGGGCGCTCAATTGTGCCCATTCAGAATCGATAGTTGGGGCAGAAAATGTAAACTGCCCGCTGTATGGTGCAGACACGGCTTCAATTTGTCTATCTAAAAGCCCTGCTAAGCACAATAAACCATTGGCCTCAGTCATGGCGTTAAGTTTTGGTGCTAGCTCAATCAGCGGCGCTGCTAAAATATTGGCTACCATTACTTCTGCGCAAAGGTCTTTGGGAACTTCATCAGGAAGATAGGTAACGAGTCGATCATCAGCAATATTATTGCGCTGAGCGTTGTCGCGGCTGGCCAATAAAGCTTGGGGGTCATTATCGACAGCGATAACTTGTTTGGCCCCGAGCAGCAGGGCGGCGATGCCTAAAATACCGGAGCCACAACCATAGTCGATAATAGTTTTGTCTTTTAAATCTTGTTTGTCTAACCATCTCAAGCACAAATGAGTGGTAGGGTGACTGCCTGTACCGAATGCTAATCCTGGGTCAAGACTTAAGTTGACCCCTTGAGGATCCGGCGGATCAAGCCAACTTGGGCATATCCACAACCGATCTCCGCATTTCATAGGGTTAAAGTGTTTCTTCCATTCTTGCGACCAGTTTTTATCTTCAAGCTGCTCCCAGCGCATCTGTGGAGAGCAAGAGGTAGTTGCGTTAAATTGTGCATTGATCTCTTTAGTGTCGACTGAAGAGGGAAATAAAGCGGTCACAATGCATTGATCCCATAGAGGGGTTTCGCCGACTGCGGGCTCAAGAATGGGTTGATCAGCTGCATCTTGTATTGTGACTGACAGGGCATTAAGCGCGACAAGAGCGGCTTCTATTTCTTGGCTGTCGTGTCGAGGTGAGAGAATAATTAACTGGATCCACTGCATGCTTAAAGTCCGACGTCAGTTTGGTCTATAAAAAGGCAGGGTAGAACCTATAGGCCAAGTTTTTTCTCAAGATAATGAATATTGACGCCACCTTTTTTGAAAGCCTCGTCTCTTACCAGGTCTTCATGCAGGGGAATATTGGTTTTGATACCGTCAATGACCATTTCATCAAGAGCGATACGCATTCTAGACAATGCCGCTTCTCGATCGTGACCATAAGTAATGACTTTGCCGATTAGAGAATCATAATTAGGCGGCACTGTGTAGCCATTATAAATATGAGAGTCAACACGGATGCCGTTGCCCCCCGGGGCGTGATAGGCGTTGATAGTACCGGGCTGGGGCATAAAGGTAACAGGATCTTCGGCATTAATTCGACATTCAAACGAGTGGCCACGAAAGATAATATCTTCTTGCTTAAAGCTTAGGGGGCGTCCGCTCGCAATTAAAAGTTGCTCTTTAACAATATCAACGCCCGTAATCATTTCTGAAACAGGATGCTCCACTTGGACCCGAGTGTTCATTTCGATAAAGTAAAAATGGCCATCTTCATAAAGGAATTCGAAGGTTCCGGCGCCGCGATAGTTGATTTGAATGCAGGCTTTTACGCAGCTCTCAAACACTGCCTGCCTAGCATCCTCTGGAATGCCTGGAGCGGGTGCTTCTTCGAGTACTTTTTGGTGTCGCCGCTGTAGAGAGCAGTCTCGATCTCCTAGATGGATGGCATGGCCCTGACCATCGGAAAGCACCTGCACTTCAACATGCCTTGGGTTTTGGAGAAACTTCTCCATGTACACTGTGCCGTCACCAAAAGCTGCCGCTGCTTCGGTCTGCGTTATAGAAACGGCAGTGATCAAGGCTTCTTCATTCTCGACTACGCGCATGCCTCTGCCGCCACCGCCTGCCGCTGCCTTAATGATAACGGGATAGCCAATTCGTAACGCCGTAGAGCGCAAAGTTTCTGGATCATTAGATAATGAGCCATCAGAGCCTGGAACAGTCGGAACGCCTGCTGCTTTCATAGCCTTTATGGCCGCAACCTTGTCCCCCATAACGCGAATTACATCCGCGGTTGGACCGATAAAAACAAAGCCACTTTTCTCAACTTGTTCGGCAAAGTCGGCGTTTTCTGCCAGAAAACCATAACCGGGATGCACAGCTGAGGCACCAGTAATTTCCATAGCGCTAATAAGGGCAGGAACATTCAGGTAGCTTTGCGGTGACGGGTTTGGGCCAATACAAACAGCCTCATCGGCTAATTTAACGTGCTTAAGTGCAGCGTCAATTTTTGAATGAACGGCTACAGTTTTTATATCCAACTCTTTACAAGCGCGGAGGATTCGTAAGGCAATTTCGCCGCGGTTGGCGATAAGCACTTTATCCAGCATGGTTTAGTTCCTGGGCGCTATTAAATAATCGTGAATAAAGGTTGATCGAATTCTACGGGCTCGCCGTCTTCGACCAGCACGGCGCCAATAACACCGCCTTTATCCGCTTCAATTTGATTCATCATTTTCATGGCTTCGATAATACAAAGGACATCTCCGGGCGAGACAGTTTGACCAACGCTTGCAAATACCGGAGAGCCAGGAGCAGGTGAGGCATAAAAGCTACCGACCATAGGAGAATTTACGATATGACCCTGAAGTTCCGCTGGGGCGGCAGGCTCAACAGCGTGCTCACCGCTAATGGCAGGTGCAGCCGCTACAGGGGCCGTTGCAATGGCAGGCGGCGCAGCATAAGAGACTACTTGAGCGCCACGACTGATTCGAACTGAATCTTCACCCTCAGTAATTTCAAGTTCGTTAATATTAGATTCTTCCAACAGCTCAATAAGCTTCTTAACTTTACGGATATCCATTGTTGTCTCTCGATCTATTGTTGTTAGTCAAATTTACTTAAGGCTGCGTCTAGCGCGAAATCGTAGCTTTTTGCTCCAAACCCACAGATTACACCTTCTGCGATATCTGAAAAATAAGAGTAGTGTCTGAATTCTTCTCGCGCATGGACGTTGGACAGATGCACTTCGATAAAGGGAATACTGACGCCAAGTAGAGCGTCTCTAAGAGCGATACTCGTGTGGGTAAAGGCGCCAGGATTAATGATAATAAAGTCTACACCATCACTAACGGCGTTATGAATCGTATCAATCAGTGCGTGTTCAGCATTACTTTGCAGTGCCTTGAGCCTATGTCCAGACGACTCTGCGTGATCAATTAGCCGCTGATTGATGAGGTCTAGCGTTTGACCCCCGTAAACCTCAGGTTCACGAGTGCCAAGCAAGTTAAGGTTTGGGCCGTGTAGTACTAGTAGGTTGGCCATAATCACTCTCAATGCGGATTAATTTAATGATAGATTCTGCACTAAAATGCATAAACTGTCTATGGTTGTAGGTATAAATTTGTTTTTCGACGAAATTAGAAGAAATTGAGTGGTTTTTCTGTATTTTTTACCGATATTTTTAATTCGATTGTGCTTAAATTTGCTATTAATGCGACGTTTAGCGCATTTAGCGGCACAATAGCCTCAATAGATAGCTAATTTAACTAAAATCGGCTAAGTTCGGCTAAAATGCCTCTAAAATACCGAAAATGACGTTAAATCAAATATTTGAACGCTCAACAGCTTCGATTAAAGTACTTTCAATGAGAATTTGAGGCAAAACCTCGGCAGAGTCCTTACCTTTTGGGTACACAAGATAGAGGGGAACACCACTGCGCTGGAATTGGTTGAGTAGTTTTGTGATTTCAGGATCGTTGTTGGTCCAATCGCCCTTCAGATAGGTTACCTGATTTTCACTTAAGCTTTGATAGAATGCATTAGTAAACGCGATTTTCTCATTGGCTAGGCAGGTAATACACCAGTCTGCTGTCAAATTAACAAAAACGGGCTTTTGCGCCTGTCGTAATTCACTGAGACGTTGCTTGGAATAGGGTTCCCAGCGCGCTGGCTCAGCCTCTTTAGTGATTGACCAAGCAGGGATGGTTATCGCTCCTACCAGGCATAAGGCCGCAAATAAATTTGTAAAAGATAGAGTAGTTATTTTATGTCCTGCGGCCTGCCTTAATTTGGTTAACCAAATTGACAATGTAATTAAGACTAAGCCGATAATGATAGTGGCAACAATATCGACACTTGTCTGTCTGCCAACGACCCAGATTAACCATACCCCGGTGATATAGAGGGGGAAGGCCAGAAATTGCTTAAAGCTATCCATCCAAGCTCCTGGGCGAGGTAACTTAGCGGTTAGACTAGGAATCCAGGCGAGTAGAACAAAAGGCAGCGCCATGCCTAAGCCTAAGAAGGCAAACACTAATAGCGCTAAATAGCTTGGCTGAGCTATTGCAAAACCAAGTGCTGGGCCCATAAAGGGGGCGGTGCACGGGCTAGCAACGGTGGTGGCCAAGACGCCAGTCATGAATGAAGAGGACAGGCTCTCATCTCGCTCTGAAGACTGCCCTATCGACATGAGGCTAGAGCCTATTTCTAAATAGCCAGAAAAAGCCAATCCCATAATAAAAAACAGGTAAATTAATAACATGACAAACAGAGGTGACTGAAGTTGAAATCCCCATCCAATCGCTTCGCCGGCCGCACGTAAGCTAAGCATGACGAATGCAATTCCGACAAAACTAGAGACAACACCTGCGGTATAAGCCAAGCCATGGGATCGTCGGCTCGACGGGGATTGATGTGTCATAGTAAAACTGAGGGCTTTTATTGAGAGGACTGGGAAAACACAAGGCATTAGATTCAATATCATGCCACCCAATAAGGCGAATATGAGAATCAAGCCTAGAGAGAATTCCTGCTGTCCGGGATTAATCGTTGAGCCACCTTGCATGGCTGCTTGTGCAGCGGCAGATGGAGTATTGCTGATATCAACTTTGCCACTAACAAAATCAACGGTAAGCCATTGTTTGTAGGGGGGGTAACAGAGGCCCGCATCAGCGCAACCTTGAGACTCTATCTGAATTTCCATCTGGTCGCTCTCAGCCTTGTAGGGAAGGGCGATGGATGTTGTCGTGTAATAGACTTCTAGCTCTTCTTCGAAAAAGTCGTCCCACTTGCGCTTGCCCACCTCAAAGATAGGCGCTTTTAATTGGCTGGTTGCATCGACAGCACTAAAGTTAAATCGATCTCGGTAAAGGTAGTAGCCCTCAACAATCGACCAGTTCAGGATTAATTCGCTTTCTTTGACCTCAATGGCAACTTGATAAACTTGCTCCACTGGCAAAAACACAGTATCTGGCGATGTGAGTCTATTATTTTTAATCGGCGAAGAGACATTATCGGAAAAGGAATTTTGTGCGAAGCTCAGCGATGCTAACAAATAGGTTAGTAAAATTAACGTTGTTTTGAACAACTTATTCATCTTTGGCTTCCTGACTTGAGGTGTTTTTTAGTTTATTAGATGATAGTTACGGTTGCTAAGCTTTATTGTATCCCTATTTTATCGCATATGGATATTTTGCAGGCTGGGATGACCTTATTTGATGATCCAATTCACAAAACACTTTAATGCACAGGCCTAAATATTATCGATCCTGTATAGTTGGTTTGAGGAGAATATTTATGAAGCGACTTTTTGTCCTGGTAATACTGAGTTCGGTTATGGCATCAGCAGGCTCGCTAATGGCCCCAAAACTGATGGCTCAAGTGATAGATGAGCAACTGCAGCCAACTTCGTTAAAGATTAGTGGTGCGTACATACGCACGATGCCGCCAGGCCAAAAAGTGACGGCCGCTTTTCTTACGGTATCTAATGTGGAAGAGTCTGACTGCCAGATTTTATCAGCTACGTCACCCCTCACCAACCGAATTGAATTTCATCAGCATCAACATGTGGACGGACTAATGCGAATGCGCCAGATGAAATCAGTATTAATAGCCGCTGGAGAAACTGTCGTTTTTAAGCCGGGTGCTTTTCATATCATGTTTTTTAATATGGATAATATGCTGATGGACGGTGATAAAACAGAGGTTACATTACAGACAGATCAGTGCGGTGACTACAGCGCCGAGTTAGAGGTAAGAAGCTTGGTTAAACCGACAATAATGGATCATCATTGATGGGCTTTTTCAGAAAAATAATGACCGCATGGCAACGACTTTTTAGTGGCGCTGGTGAATCGTTGTCTGAAGATTATATTGGCAAAAATGCGCCTAAAAAATTACGTGCTGGCCTATATTCCACCTTAGCTTCCCTTCTCTTATTATTGCTTTTAGGCTGGTACTGGAGTCAAGAGCCTGCCGAATTCAATATTCATGTAAAGGCTAATACTGGGGCTGTTATTGGTGAAACCACAACTAGTGCTTTAATTAATGTTGTTGACGTTTTGTTAGATAAACCAGGCGGTTATTTGAGCAACGATATTATGCCTCCAGGGGTTTGGTTAGATAATCAGCCGAGCTGGGAATATGGCGTAATAATCCAAGTTAGAGACCTTAGTAAAGCGATGAGAGAGTCTTTTAGCCGATCTCAATCACAGTCTGTAGAAGATACTGACCTCTCTCTGGCTGAGCCACGATTTAATGTTGATCATGTACGTTGGGCAGCACCTTGGCCTGAGAGAGAGTACCGAGAAGGTCGAAATTATGTGACCTCTTATCTTGAGCGCTTGAGTGATGAGGAGGCTTTTGATGCACAGTTTTATGCTAGAGCAGATAATCTGCGTTACTGGCTGGGCACAGTTGAGAAGCGTTTGGGTAGTCTCTCTCAACGTTTATCAGCGAGCGTCGGCCAGCGACGAATTAACACTGATCTGTCGGGTAGCTTGGGCGCGCGACAGTCTACAGAGTCGCCTCGGGAATTAGTGATTAAAACCAGCTGGTGGAAAATCGATAATGTGTTCTATGAGGCGAGGGGTACCTCATGGGCACTAGTCCATTTTTTAAAAGCTGTTGAGGTTGATTTTGCTGACGTGCTGGCGAAAAAGAATGCCAGCGTCAGCCTGCAACAAATCATTCGTGAGCTTGAAATGACTCAAAGACCACTTCGCTCACCAATGATTGTAAACGGCGAAGGCTTTGGTCTATTGGCCAATCACTCTTTGGTGATGGCGTCTTATATCAGTCGCGCTAATGCCGCAATTATTGATTTGCGAGAGCTCTTGTCTCAAGGCTAGTGTGATCTAGTGGGCAGGGTAGTGGGTGACAATTCCCTGTTGAGTTGCCAAAAATAAAACGTCAGCAGGTTTCAAGGCAAATAAACCATTGGTGACAACACCAGTGATCTGATTAATTTTCTCCTCTAACTCACATGCGGCGCCGATTGGATGAAGATGGTGTACGTCAAGTATTAGGTTGCCATTGTCAGTCACAATATTTTCACGCCACACTGGATCTCCACCTAATTTAACCAGCTCTCGGCCAACGTGGCTTCGGGCCATTGGGATAACTTCAACTGGAAGAGGGAAAGAGCCTAAGTTTTTCACCCATTTGCTCTCGTCAGCAATACAGACAAATTCATTAGCCACTGCGGTTACAATTTTTTCACGGGTTAGGGCAGCACCACCGCCTTTAATTAACTCTAGCCGCGTATTAGCTTCGTCAGCACCATCGACATAAATAGTGACTTCAGAGACAGCATTTAACTCAAACACTTGAATGCCGTGACTTCGCAGGCGCTCAGCAGAACCCTCAGAGCTAGCGACGGTGGCTAGAAATTTATGTTTGTGCTGGGCTATAAGATCAATAAAACAGTTTGCTGTAGAGCCAGTGCCGATACCGACAATACTATCCGCGTCAATTCTTTTAACGACATAATCAACAGCAGCTTGAGCTACTGCCTGCTTAAGTTCATCTTGATTCACTTAATGCCTCACATAATTTGGTTGCCGAAATCAGAACCGCAAGTATACGGTGATTCATTTTGGAAATCAGAATCATCACCAAAATATCGTTATTCTTAGGTTGCTTCAAAACAACGCACTGGCGTACAAAGCCATATCAACTTACCATTGCGTCTTTGATTAATAATTTGGGTTACTCATGCCGCAGAAGTACGTTAAAAAAATTCTCGATGCTCGTATCTATGATTTGGCGATAGAAACACCGGTAGATGCTGCACCGCTACTTTCTAAGCGGTTAAATAATACGGTGCTGCTGAAGCGCGAGGACTTGCAACCGGTTTTTTCTTTCAAACTGCGTGGTGCTTACAATAAGTTACGACAATTATCTAAAGTGGAGCGAACAGGTGGAGTGATCGCAGCTTCGGCAGGCAATCATGCTCAAGGGTTAGCCTTAGCTGCACAGAAGATGGGCGTAGATGCGACTATTGTTATGCCAAAAACAACACCTAGAATTAAAGTTGATGCAGTGCGTGGTTGGGGGGCAAAGGTTATCTTGTTCGGTGACAATTATAACGCGGCGGCAGAGCATGCTAATCAACTTGTTGCAGAGGAGGGGCTGACCTACATTCATCCGTTTGATGATCCCGACATTATTGCAGGACAGGGCACCGTCGGCATGGAAATTTTGCGTCAGTTACCTGGAGACTTGGACGTTATTTTTGTAGCAGTTGGCGGTGGTGGTTTATGTGCTGGGATCGCGGCCTATGTGAAATATGTCCGTCCAGGCGTAAAGGTGATCGCCGTAGAATCTGATGATGCGGCCTGTTTAGATGCGGCCATGAAAGCAGGGCGACCGGTAAAGTTAAAAGAAGTCGGTATCTTTGCTGATGGTACTGCGGTGGACGAAGTTGGTATAGAGACATTCCGAATTCTCAAGGATTTGGTTGACGAAGTGATTACGGTTACCACCGATGAAATTTGCGCAGCGATCAAAGATGTCTATAACGATACTCGTGCCATCTGTGAACCCTCCGGTGCGATGGGTGCCGCGGGACTAAAGAAATATGTCGAGCAAAGTGGCGTTCAAGGTCAGACTTTGGTGGCAGTCCAGTGCGGGGCGAATATTGATTTTGATCGCTTGCGCTATATATCTGAACGCACAGAAATTGGTGAGAAGCGTGAGGCGATTTTGGCGGTTACCTTAGAAGAGCAACCAGGCAGTTTTAGAAACTTTTGCAAAGCGATTGGCAAACGCACGATATCTGAGTTTAATTATCGATATAGCGATGCTCAGCAGGCGCAAATTTATGTTGGTGTAAAGGTGTCTGATGATGGTGACCGATTTAAACTGGTCAATGAGCTTACGCAAAAAGGCTATCCAGTTTCTGATATCACCGATAGCGAAATAGCGAAATCTCATATAAGACATATGGTCGGTGGCCGCTCACCACAGGTAGGCGAAGAACAGGTATTTCGCTTTGAGTTTCCCGAGCGTCCCAGTGCTTTAGCCAATTTTCTCATTGAGTTAGGTAGTGGGTTAAATATCTCAATGTTCCATTACCGCAACCATGGATCGGCATTTGGTAAGGTGCTCGTTGGGTTTCAGGCGTCTAAGGAAGACGGACTTGAGGTCAAGCGCTTTTTGGATGAATTAGGTTATCGCTATGAAGACGAAACTCATAACGAGGCTTACCAGCTTTTTCTCGGTAGCTAATGGATGTCGTCGAATTCATTCGTCGTTAAAGCAGATCAGATATTTTACGTATTTGAATTGCCTCGAAACCTGACCCTGCCAATGCATCTGAAATAACCACGACAGGATCATCTGCAGAAAAATCATTTCGTTGAAGCATTATCGCAGCCGCAGCCGCGAGGGTTTTTTCAGGATCTTCGCTAAATGCAATCTGATAGCTCAAGACATTTCGATTTAACATCAATTGGCGCATTGTCAGACTATTGTCAGTAAATGCACAAATTATAGATTCCTGGGGGTGGCAATTGGTCACACGGTTGGCCATTCGGCCTCGGCGAGTGGGGACAATTATCGCTTTAGCGGCGATAGATTCAGCTAAAGTAACCGCTGCTTTTGCAATTTGTTGCTTATCGTTTTCGACAATCAAATTATCTGTAAACAACAGACCCCGACTACTTTCAGTAGATCGCGCAATTCTATCGAGAATCTCAACACACTTAATGGGATGCTTTCCGACCGTGGTCTCGCCTGAAAGCATAATCGCATCGGCTTCTTCATAAACGGCATTAGCTACATCAGTTACTTCGGCACGCGTTGGGATAGGGTTTTCGATCATCGACTCTAGCATATGGGTGGCCACGATAACTCGCTTACCCATCTCTGCACAGGTGCGAATAATGCGCCGCTGAACGCGCGGTAACACCTCTAAAGGAATCTCAACGCCAAGATCACCTCGCGCCACCATAATACCGTCTGCAGCCTCTATAATTTCTACCATATTGGTGATGGCTTCTTGATCTTCAAGCTTAGCAATGATCTTAATTTCCTCAGACTTATTGCCTAGTAGCTCTCGTAATTGGAGGATATCAGAAGCCTCTCTTACGAAGGAAAGGGCGATAAAATCGACGCCTTGCTCTATACCAAATTCAATATCACGCCGATCTTTTTCAGTAATGGCGGGTAAATTAACTCTTATCCCCGGCAGATTAACATGGCGTTTACTTTTTAAAAGACCGCCGTCAATCACTTTAACCTGCATCACTCGATCTTGCTTTGCCAGAACTTTAAGGTTAATTAGACCATTATCTACGGTGATGGTGTCGCCGATATTGACGTCATTAATGAGATCGTCATAGTTTATGTGGATAGAAGATTCTTCCACATTTTCTGCACCACGAGCAACGATAGAAATGGTATCACCTTCATTGAGGTGCAAATCGTCAACCATGTCTCCGGTGCGAATTTCGGGACCCTGAGTATCAAGCAAAATAGCGACCGGATGATCTGATTTTTTGTTGAGTGTCTGAATGTGTTGTATGATTTTTGCGTGTGACTGATGGTCACCATGAGACATATTTAGGCGTGCTATATTCATTCCTGCTGAAGCCAGATTCTCTAGCATCCCTATGGATTCAGTCGCTGGTCCAATAGTACAAATTATTTTTGTTTTACGCATATTACCTCTTTTTCGGTGGCTATTAAATGTAGCGGTATATCCCATTGTTGACGCACAAGGTGGGGCATTTCTTGAAGGCTATGAGCCAAACCAATCAGCGCTGGTTTTGGATATTCGGTTTCAGCCATAAACGCCAGGGAACGATCATAAAACCCACCGCCCATACCTATGCGAGTACCTTCTCGATCAAAGGCCACTAGTGGCATCAACAAGATATCGAGGTCTCTTGCCGATAACATCATTGCCTGCTCGACCACTGGCTCTAAAATACCGTAACGATTAGCGTTTAATTCCGAGTCAAGATCGTACTGAGCAAAGTAAAGGCAATGCGCGTGAATAGGGTCTATAACCGGTAAAAAACAGTGGCAACCTGCAGTTCTGGCCATAGATACGATCAACGAGGGGTCTATTTCACCGTCGTTGGCCAGGTATACACCAACACGGTTACCTTGGATGAAGAGTGATTCTTTATTGACTAGGGATGATATTTTCTGGGCGGCAAGTTGCTGCTCTTGCTCTGTCAACGAGCGTCGTTTAACGCGTAACTGGCTTCGAATTTCTCCACTGTTCATTTTCTTTTTACCTATAATGAAACCCCAGGGTGCCGCTGCCAACGTGGCCTTGAACCGAAGAGTTCAAGTTGGCGACTCTAGCAACACATCAGGCTTTCCGACGCACGGAATTGCACAACAATGCTGACAAAAAGAAGCCGGATAATAATTATCGGCTCAGGGACTTCTTGGCTGGCAAACACCTCAGGAACGAGAATTATAACAGAGCATCCGTTTAAAATAGCGACAGTGATAGCGAATATTAAGAAGTTTTTTGAAGTTGTTCGATTAATTCGTCAAATCAGAGAGGACAGAGTTTAATTTTAAGTTCATCGAACTCAACACTCCGGAAGCCTCTGAGTGTTTGTGAGCAGTATTCTCAGTTCGAATTAAGTCGTGGGCTAAATTAAGTGCAGCCATGACAGCGATACGTTCAAGACCAATAATGTGAGAGCCTTTTCGAATCTCTTCCATTTTTTCATTTAACATTTCTGCAGAATATTCCAGTGCTTCGCGCTCCTCAGGAGCACAATTAACCTGATATTCTTTATCTAGAATACGAATTTTTAATGAAATATTTGTCATTATTGCTCTGCACTTAAGGCTTGTAAGCGATTAATCATAGTTACAACTTTTTGCTTAGCCATCTCATTTTTCTTCATAAGTTGGCTGCGCTCCCCCAGTAAATCAACTTCACGATTGCGTAATGCCTGATTGTCTCGCTTGAGTTGCTGGCAGAGCTCGATTAAGCGGTCCAGATTTTGTTCAAAATTATCATTATCGGTCATGGCTAAAAACTTACCGCTATAAAGAAGGAAGAGTAAAACCGTATAACTATAGGCATTGTAGCGGGGATGGTCAATTACAAGATGATAAGATTACGCTAAACACAGATGCGCCCTTATGCTAAGAATGTTAGGATGCAAAGCTAACCTAGGGGGGGATTGATGTGACATTTGGAGAACTTGAAGACTTGTTTTATGCCGTTAAAATTACGGCGAGTCCTTCTGCCTTCCACGGCTTTCTCTGCGGCCGCTTGACCTGTGGGGCTGTGGGTATTGAAGATTTAATTGACGTGTCATCCGATTGGCTTACTCTTTCCGAAGAACAAAGTGAAGCAGCCCATCCATCTTTGCGTGACTTTTTCGAATCATCGTTAAGTAATCTAGAGGATGTATCCTTTCTCTTTCAGCCCTTATTGCCAGAGGATGAATTACCCTTAGGAGAGCGTTTGAGTGCTGTTGGGGAGTGGGCTAGTAACTATATCTCTGGACTTGCTGAAGGCATGGAGAGTAATTTTGAAATTTCAGGCGAAGGTAAAGAAGCCTTAGATGACCTTGCTGCCATTGGGCAGGTTTCGCTAGATTTTGAGTCGGAAGATGAGGGAGAGCGAGATTACACTGAATTAGTTGAATATATCCGAATTGCTGTGCAGGTTATTTTCACGGATTTACATCCTGAACTAAATACAGATCTTGAACCAACTATCCATTAAAATCGTAAAATATAAAAGCACCGCATGGAGCCCATATTATGATCGCTAATAAAGAATACGCAGCCCGAAGAAAAGAATTAATGTCGCTTATGCACGGCAATAGCATTGCGATCATAGCGTCTGCGCCTGAAAAAGTACGCTCGAGAGATACCCACTACCCTTATAAACAAAATGTAATTTTGTCCTATCTTTCTGGATTTCCTGAACCAGAGTCTGTCATGGCATTAATTCCCGGGCGTGCGCAGGGCGAGGTGATTATTTTTTGCCGCGACAAAGACCCATTGCGAGAAACTTGGGATGGTTATCGAGAGGGTCCGGGTGGTGCAGTTGCAAATTTTGGCGCTGATGACGCTTTCCCCATTAGTGATATTGATGACATATTGCCAGGCCTGTTAGAGGGGAAGGACCGAGTTTATTACGCAATTGGCAAGGATCCAGATTTTGATGCGCATCTCATGGCCTGGATCAATGATGTTCGTAGCCAAAGGGGCAGCGGGGCATTGCCACCCAGTGAATTTGTTGACCTAGACCATTTTATTAACGAGATGAGGTTAATAAAGACCGCTCCAGAAATTAAAGTTATGCGCAAGGCGGGAGAGATCTCTGCTCGCGCACATTGTCGTGCAATGAAAATAAGCCGTCCTGGGTTATTTGAGTATCAATTGCAGGCGGAGATAGAGCATGAATTTATGGCCTCTGGTGCTAGGGCACCTGCCTACAGCAGTATTGTTGGTGGTGGGGAAAATGGCTGCGTACTGCACTACATTGAAAACAGAGACAAGTTAGAAGATGGGGATTTAGTGCTGATCGATGCAGGTTGTGAATATCAAGATTATGCGGCAGACATTACTCGTACTTTCCCCGTTAATGGCAAGTTTAGCGAAGCACAAGCGGCAATTTATGACATCGTTTTACAAGCACAGGCAGATGCAATTAAAGTTATTGGCCCTGGTATTGAGTACAACAAAGCTAATGAAGCAACCATTCGGACTATTACTCAAGGTCTTGTAGATCTTGAAATTCTAGAAGGTGATGTGGATGAATTGATTGCTGAAGAAGCCCATCGCGAATTCTATATGCATGGAGCGGGCCATTGGTTGGGTATGGACGTTCATGATGTTGGGGATTATAAGATTGACAATAAGTGGCGCGTTCATGAACCAGGCATGGTAGTTACTATAGAGCCGGGCATTTATATCGCTCCGGACAACACTAATGTGGACGAAAAGTGGCGCGGCATCGCTGTGCGTATTGAGGATGATGTGGTTGTGACTAAGGACGGCAACGAGGTCATTACCTCTGGCGTGCCAAAAGCCCGAGGTCAGATTGAAGCCTTAATGGCAACGTAATGAGTAGCTGATGGCGCAGAAAAATACCGAAAAATTGGAGCTGCCAAATACCCACTTCGATGTGGCCATTGTCGGTGGAGGGATGGTTGGGATTAGCTTGGCATTGTTATTAGCTGAGCAGCAAGGATTGAAAATTTTACTCATTGAATCTCAATCAATGGCCGTACAGTCAGCAACACAACCTATCTACAGTCCCAGCTTTGATGCGCGTTCTACGGCGCTTTCTTGGGCTAGCCGTAAAATTTATCAATCAGTTGGCCTATGGGATAGGCTTCAATTACATCTTTCTGACATAACCCAGATTCATGTTAGCGATCGTGGCCACGGGGGTTTAACACGCATGTCTGCCGATGATGCCGATGTTGAGGCCCTCGGTTATGTGGTTGAAAATCGATGGCTGGGCTCAGTACTCCTTGAGCACCTCAATCAATCTAAGGTTGAGGTTCAGATGAACTCAGAGGTTGCACAGTTCAAACCTTTATCGTCCGGTATGCAGATGCAT
>JABILI010000002.1 GCA_018654575.1 Porticoccaceae bacterium | reverse complement strand
GAAGTGTTTGAGTCATACCTGGAGCAGGCGCTTCTTCGATGACCTTTTGATGTCTTCTCTGTACAGAACAGTCGCGCTCAAAGAGATAAACTGCATTATTATGACGGTCGCAAAAGATCTGTATTTCGACATGGCGAGGTTTAAGCAGATACTTCTCTACTAGCATTATGTCATCGTTAAAGCTGCTGATTGCCTCACGCTTAGCTGATTCGAGTGCTGATTCAAATTCAGCCTCTGAAAAGACAGAGCGCATGCCTTTGCCTCCTCCACCAGCGGCCGCTTTTAGTAAAACAGGGTAGCCAATTTTGTTAGCTTCGAGTTTTAATGTGTTGGAGCTTTGATCTTCTCCATGGTAGCCAGGCACCAAAGGAACACCGGCGTCAGCCATGATCGTTTTAGCCGCAGACTTAGAGCCCATAGCCAAAATAGCCTCAACAGGTGGACCTATGAATCTAATATTGTGGGCGGAGCACTGACGACAAAACTCAGGGTTCTCCGACAGAAAACCATAACCGGGGTGTATTGCTTGGGCGCCACTATCTATCGCTGCTTGAATCAGTTTGTCGACAACCAGGTAGGATTCATTGGAGGGAGCCGGGCCAATGTATATCGCTTTATCGGCCATTTTCACATGAAGCGCAGCGCTGTCTGCATCGCTGTAAACAACCACAGTTGCTATACCCATAGCGCGTGCAGTTTTAATGATTCGGCAAGCGATTTCGCCGCGATTGGCGATCAATATCTTACTAAACATAAGCTACGTTAATCCTTTAACCAGTTCGGCTTTCTTTTTTCTAGAAAGGCGTTTAAGCCCTCTTGTCCTTGCCCACTTACACGAATGCCGGCAATGATCTCGCTGGTATGTTCAATCAAGGGTGAATCAATAGCTTTACCGCTAACCGCGAAGACTAGTTGTTTGGCTGCAGCTACGGCTTCGGGCCCATTGCTGAGTATTGCACCGACTAGTTGTTCTATCTTGTCGTCTAATAACTGCTCGTCAACAGCCTCATGAACTAAGCCTATTTGCATGGCAGTATTGGGATCAAAGCGTTCTGCGGTCATAAAATAGCGTTTTGCTTGGCGCTCGCCAATGGCGGCAATGACATAGGGGCTTATGGTTGAGGGGACTAAACCTATCTTAACTTCACTGAGGGCAAAGCTCGCCTTGGATGAAGCTACGGCTATATCACAACAACTGATGAGTCCTACTGCGCCGCCAAAGGCCGCGCCCTGCACTCTGGCAATGGTGGGAATAGGTATTTGGTGAAGGGTTTTAAGCATTGCAGCCAATGCATGTGCGTCGTTTAAGTTTTCTTGATATGAGTAACCTGCCATGCGTTTCATCCAGCTAAGATCAGCGCCAGCCGAGAAACTCTTACCCTCAGAGGTCAAGAGCATAAGTCGCACGGCAGGATTAGCCGTAATTGAGTTAAAAGCGTCGGTGAGTTGAATGATCATCTGATCATCAAAGGCATTGTGCTTGTTAGGATTGTTCAGAGTGACCTGAGCAACGCCGCGGTTATCAATTTGGGTGGTGACTTTATCCATTGCTGATTCTCGATCTATGTGACGTCTTTACTTACATTCTAAAGACACCAAACTTGGTATCCTCAATGACACGGTTATGGCTTGCTGAAATTGACAGGCCCAAGACCATGCGGGTATCCGCGGGATCAATCACACCATCATCCCAGAGTCGCGCCGAGGCATAGTAGGGGTGACCTTGATGCTCATAACTGTCAATAATCGGCTGCTTAAATGCAGCTTCATCTTCTGCACTCCACTCGTTACCATCACGCTCATGTTTATCTCTTGTGACCTGCGCCAGCACACCAGCGGCTTGTTCGCCGCCCATCACCGAAATACGAGCATTGGGCCACATGAACATAAAACGAGGGTCATAGGCGCGACCGCACATGCCGTAATTACCCGCGCCAAAAGAGCCGCCAATCAACACGGTAAACTTAGGCACATTGGCGGTAGCAACTGCGGTCACCATCTTGGCGCCATGTTTTGCAATTCCGTCGTTCTCATATTGCTTTCCAACCATAAAGCCGGTGATGTTTTGTAGAAACACCAGTGGAATCTTACGCTGAGCACAGAGCTCAATAAAGTGCGCTCCTTTCTGCGCCGATTCACCAAAGAGGATGCCATTATTGGCTACAATGCCTACCGGATAGCCAAATATTCGAGCAAAGCCACAGACTAGTGTTGTGCCGTACAGGGTTTTAAATTCATCGAAGTCAGAACCGTCAACAATCCTGGCGATAATCTCGCGCACATCGTAAGATTTGCGTGCGTCTGCAGGAACCACACCATAGATTTCTTTAGTCTCATAATCAGGTTCAACTGCCTCATTCAAATCGCCATTAACAGGCTTCGTTCGATTGAGTCTTGAGACCGCCTTGCGAACTAAATCCAGCGCGTGATGATCATTGTTGGCAAGGTGATCTACGACGCCTGAGATGCGGGAATGCACATCGGCACCCCCGAGTTCTTCGGCAGTGACTACTTCGCCAGTAGCTGCTTTTACTAGCGGTGGGCCTGCAAGAAAAATAGTGCCTTGCTCTTTGACGATAATAGATTCATCTGCCATAGCAGGAACATAAGCTCCACCAGCAGTGCAGGAGCCCATAACTGCTGCAATTTGGGGAATATTGCGCGCAGACATATTGGCCTGATTAAAAAAGATACGACCAAAATGCTCTCGGTCGGGGAATACATCATCTTGACGGGGGAGGTTGGCACCACCGGAATCAACCAGATAGACACAGGGCAAATTGTTTTCCGCCGCAATAGCTTGGGCGCGTAGATGTTTTTTCACGGTAAGCGGGTAGTAACTACCCCCTTTGACGGTGGCATCGTTGGCCACCACCATACATTCTTGCCCGCTAACACGGCCAATGCCAGTAATGATGCCCGCAGCGGGAACCTCTTCGTCATAAACGCCGTGGGCCGCCAGAGCAGACAACTCAAGAAAGGGAGAGCCTGGATCAAGCAACCCTTGGACACGCTCGCGCGGCAATAATTTACCCCGGCTAATATGCCGCTCGCGCGCCTTGGCGCCGCCACCTTGATTAATAGTGACAAGGGTGCTTTTGAGATCATCGACCTTGGCCTCCATGGCCTCTGCATTAGCCGAAAAGTCAGCACTTTTAGTATTGATTTTGGTCTTAATAATGGCCATGGGTGTCCTCTTAACTACTTTGTGAAAAAAGTTCGCGCCCAATCAGCATGCGCCTAACTTCAGATGTACCAGCGCCGATTTCATAAAGCTTGGCGTCGCGCAACAACCTACCTGCCGGATATTCATTGGTATATCCATTGCCACCCAGAGCTTGAATTGTCTGTAGTGCCATTTGTGTGGCCTTTTCCG
>JABILI010000057.1 GCA_018654575.1 Porticoccaceae bacterium | reverse complement strand
TTTTGCTATCAGTCAAAGCTTTGTACCCCAGGGTATAGGTGCAGACACCATAGCAACTATTGATGGCTACAGTCGCGACGACGTAGATGCTTATGCTGTAGAGTCCCAGCGTCGTGCAACCCATGCCCGAGACAATGGCTACTTTGACAGGTCAGGCATTCCAGTGCGTGATAAAAATAGGCTGATAATTTTAGAGAAAGATGACTTTATCAAGCCCGATACTACCATGGAGGCCTTAGCTGGCTTAAGACCGTCATTTGAAATGATGGGAAATATGGCTTTTGATGAAATTATTTTAAATAAATACAATACCTTAGAGAATATTTATCATGTACATACTCCGGGTAATTCTTCTGGTATTGTCGATGGCGCGAGTGCCGTACTCATTGGCTCTGAGCAAGCTGGAAAAGACCTTAATTTAACGCCGAGAGGCCGAATTGTTGCGGGATCCATCCTCGCATCAGATCCCATTATTATGCTTGCAGGGCCCGGGCCGGCAGCAAAAAAATGTCTTAAAACCGCAGGTTTAACTCCTAACGATATTGATCTTTGGGAGATCAATGAAGCCTTTGCCTCTGTCGCGCTTCGCTATATGAAGGACCTAGATGTTGACCATTCCATTACTAATGTTAACGGTGGTTCTATAGCAATGGGTCACCCCTTAGGTGCTACAGGTGCCATGTTGGTTAGTACCATGCTAGATGAATTAGAGCGTCGCCAACTTAAGCGCGCCATGTTGTCGCTTTGCGTGGGTGGCGGCATGGGTATTTCCTGCTTAATCGAGCGTGTTTAAGCAAAAATAATCATTTCAAGACAGTTTAAGAATTCGAAAAGGTTTTAATAATGGGTGTTTTTAACTACGAAAAAGACAATCAAGGCATTGTCACAGTGACTATGGACATGACTGGTCCTGTAAATGCAATCAATGCTGAATATAACGATGCTATGGATGAGACCGTTCAGCGTCTAGAGTCTGAAGAAGGGTTAACCGGCGTGATTTTCGCCTCAGCAAAAAAAGTGTTTTTTGCTGGTGCTGATCTTAACGAGTTCGTACTAATGGACGAGAGCGGTAGTGAAGAGCTGTTTGCCAATGGAGAATTCATCAAGGGTCATTTTAGACGATTAGAAAAGCTCCCTGTGCCAGTAGTCGCTGCCATTAACGGTGCCGCCTTGGGCGGGGGTTATGAGTTGTCATTGGCCTGTAATCACCGTATTGCCTTTAATCATAAGTCTGTACAAATAGGTCTGCCAGAATGTGCTATTGGTGTTTACCCTGCTGGCGGTGGTGTGGTGAGACTAACAAAGCTAATTGGGGTTGAAAAAGCTCTCGATATTATTTTAAAGAGCCAGCGTTTAACCCCTGAGAAAGCCTTAGCGGGCGGGTTGATTAATGAAGTCGTTGAATCAATGGATGATTTGCTACCCAGAGCTAAAGCTTGGATTAGCGAAAATGCCGACAATAAAGAAGCCACAGCACAGCCGTGGGACCGCAAAGGCTACAAAGTGCCTGGCGGAGCCATCAATTCGCCGCGTAACGCGCAATTCGCTGCCATGGCACCAACTATGCTGCATAAACAAACACGCGGCCTAATGCCCCAAATGACCGCAGCAATGGATATTGCCTTTCAATCCACCCTATTTGACATAGATACCATGCTGCGGGTCGAGGGCCGAGAGTTCATTAAAGTTGTCACAGGCCCAGTTGCCAAAAACATGATTACGGCCTTCTTCTTTCAATTGAATAAAATCAATGGTGGTGCAAGTCGGCCGAAGGGTCTCGAAAAAAATCTTACGCGCAGGATAGGTATCTTGGGCGCCGGAATGATGGGTCAAGGTATTGCTTATGTTGCGGCTCGCGCAGGTATCGAAGTTATATTGAAGGATATGAGTCAAGAGGCGGCTGATAAAGGCAAGGCGTATTCAGAAGCTTTAGTGAACAAGGCAATCAAGCGTGGAAAAATGTTCCAATCTCAGGCAGATAGTTTACTAGGTTTAATTACACCCACCGCAAAAGATGAAGACTTGGAGGGTTGTGATCTTATTATTGAGGCCGTGTTTGAAAATATAGAACTCAAAAATAAGATTATTGGTAACACAGAGAAATATCTGTCTGATGATGGTTTTTGGGGGTCAAATACATCGACGTTACCTATAACCGAGTTGGCAAAGGCTGCATCAAAGCCTGCAAACTTTGTCGGGATACACTTTTTCTCACCCGTGGATAAAATGCCATTAATTGAGATTATCGTGGGTGACAAGACCAGCGATGAAGCCCTTGCCAAAGCCTTTGACTTTACTCAGCAGATTCGTAAAACCCCTATTGTAGTCAATGACTTCCTTGGATTCTTTACCTCCAGAACCTTTGGTACCTACCTTGATGAAGGGTTGCAGCTACTCACTGAAGGGGTGCACCCAGTTAAAATAGACAACATGGGTAAAGCCATTGGTATGCCCGTAGGCCCTCTGCAAGTGGGGGATGAAACCAGCCTAGAGTTAGCCAGAAAAGCCGGGGAGACCTGGGCCGCAATGGGTGTGGAAGATAAGTGGAGTGACGGCACGGTCACCCGTGGAGTTATCAAAGACATGATTGATGGGCATGGTCGAGGAGGGCGCCATCACGGCGGCGGTTACTATGAGTACCATGCTGATGGATCGAAGAATATCTGGCCCGGTTTGTACGATCTATATTACAAAGACGATACCTACGTGTCTGACGAAGA
>JABILI010000043.1 GCA_018654575.1 Porticoccaceae bacterium | reverse complement strand
CTCTTCTAGGCTCACGAGTCACCTCACTGAGAATGCGATTAATAGTAGGTTGCGGAACACCTGTAGCTCTCGAAAGGGCACTTTGAGATAGATTATTATCTCTCATTAGTTTCGATAGCTGCTTACTAATATCTAGTTTCATGGGGCTTCTCCTAGCACATCTAATTCGATTTCAATATCAATATCAATATCAAAAGAGTAGATCCCTTTTAACTCGAAATCAAAATTAGAATGTCACTCATTTTTATTATATTTCTGAGACCTACAGTTCTTCTTTCCATTATCGTATAATTTAAATCTATATTCGAATCTTTTTATAAACTGAAAAAGCATTAGTAAATAACTTTTAACGATATTAACTAGTTAATTCAAGAGCTTCAGCGGATACCTAATAAAATATCGGGCCGGTCAGTAATAATACCGTCAACTCCAAGATAAATTGACTGTTGCATAGACTCGGGATCATTAAGAGTCCAAGCATCAACGCGAATATTACGCTCATGCATCTTATTCACTAGGCTTAGATCGAGAATATCGACGACACCATAATTTATTGGAATATGAATGGTATATCCTTCAGATATGAACAGATGGCTAAGATTGAATTTCTCAAGCAAGACTAGCTGCGTTACTTCTGTGCGTCCTAAAGATGTGGGCATTTCAGGACACTCTCGCCTAAAGTGTTTAAGCACATGAGTATGAAAAGAACCCACCAATACTTGCTTTTGCATATTATGCTGGCGGATGAGACCACACAAGCGATCTGCTGCAGACACATCTTGCGGCTTTAATTCAATTAGGTATCTTTGATCAGGTAGCTCTAAAAAGAGATCTCTTAAGGCTGGAACCCTAATAGAATCTTGGGGCGCCGCGTTCGGGTAATCTATTTCGTGGAAGCCGACATCATAGCCTTGTATATCAGCTAGACTCATTGCTGATATCTGACCAGTCCCATTAGTAGTCGTATCAATCGAAGCATCATGCCGAACCACCAAAACATCATCTGCGGTTAAATGAACATCGATCTCGATAATATCAGAGCCAATATTGACAGCATTTATGGCCGCCTCAATGGTATTGCCAGGCACCAGCCCTCTTCCGCCCCTATGAGCAATAACCGAGAAGCCCGTATCACCATAAAAAGCAATATCCTCCTTAGGTTCGGGCTCTGGGAGTAACAGCAGTACCCCATATATACAGGCCAACACCAATAAAAATTTCAAAAAATATCTCATAATCCGGCTTTTCCTTCGCCTGATCTCCAGCATCAATAGCCCCACGCTCCGAGAGACCCTTAAAGTAGAAAATTGAAGTGGTTTCTGCTTTTCACCAAGCTAAAGACCATTACTCAGCATGACGGTTAGCTATCAACTCATCCACCACCGATGGATCGGCAAGTGTTGATGTATCGCCAAGACTGTCTAGCTCATTTGCTGCGACCTTTCTCAAGATACGACGCATGATCTTTCCCGATCTTGTTTTTGGCAGCCCGGGCGCCCATTGAATAATGTCAGGTCTCGCAATAGGCCCAATCTCTTTAACACAAAGAGCCACCAGCTCCTTTTTAAGTGCAGTATCAGGTTCAATGTTTGTCATTGGTGTGACATAACAATAGATACCCTGCCCCTTAATATCGTGAGGATATCCGACTACCGCAGCCTCAGCAATAGACTCGTGAAGGACGAGAGCACTTTCAACTTCGGCTGTTCCCATCCGATGCCCTGATACATTTAAAACATCATCAACACGACCAGTTATCCAGTAATAGCCGTCAGCGTCTCTCCGTGCGCCGTCACCGGTAAAGTAATAACCTGGGTAGGCACTAAAATAGGTCTCAATACAGCGTTTATGATCCCCATAAACCGAGCGAATCTGGCTGGGCCACGACGATCTGATCATCAACAACCCTTCACCTTCGCCCTCAATTTGATTCCCCTCTGTATCCAGTAAGATGGGCTCAACACCAAAGAATGGCAACGTCGCAGAGCCAGGCTTTAAATCAGTAGCGCCAGGCAACGGCGTTAGCATATGAGCACCTGTTTCTGTCTGCCACCAGGTATCAACGACAGGACAGCGAGACCCACCAATCGTCTGGTAATACCACTCCCAAGCTTCAGGGTTAATAGGTTCGCCCACAGTACCCAATAACTTAAGTGATTTTCGCGACGTCTTGTTGACGAAATCATTACCCGCCCCCATCAGCGCTCGGATAGCAGTTGGTGCTGTGTAAAACTGGTTCACCTGATGCTTATCAATAATCTGCCAAAATCTTGAAGCATCTGGATAGGTTGGCACACCCTCAAACATCAACGATATGCCACCATTACAAAGTGGCCCATAAACAATATAACTATGACCAGTGACCCAACCAACATCAGCTGTACACCAATAGACATCTCCATCTTTATAATCGAAGGTGTATTTATGACTCATAGCACTCATGAGTAAGTATCCGCCTGTAGTATGCATCACGCCCTTAGGCTTGCCAGTAGACCCAGAGGTATAAAGAACAAAAAGAGGATCCTCGGCATCCATTATTTCGGGCGAGCAATGAGAAGGTACGTCCTCTATAGCTTGGTGATACCAAATGTCTCTACCTTCGTTCCAGCCAACCTTCCCTTTGGTTCGCTCCACCACCAGACAAGTATGCACCTCAGGGCAGTTTTCTAATGCTCTGTCGACATTGGTCTTCAAAGGAACAGTTTTACCGCCCCTATATCCTTGATCAGCCGTGATGACGACCTGACAATCTGAATCGAGAATCCGATCTTTTAATGCATCTGGTGAGAAACCACCAAAGACTACCGAGTGAACAGCGCCAATTCTCGCACAGGCCAACATTGCGTAAGCTGCCTCAGGGATCATCGGCATATAGATACACACACGATCGCCCTTCTTTACACCTCTCTGACGCAATATGTTGCCCAGGCGGGATACCTTATTGTGGAGCTCCTTATACGTTATTTCTTTATCTTCTGTCGGTTCATCACCTTCCCAAATAAGTGCCGTTTGATCTGAACGATGAGCAAGGTGCCTATCAATACAGTTAACGGAGACATTTAACGTGCCGCCCTCAAACCAAGCAGCCTCGCCCTTAGCAAAGTCATAGTCGCGCACTGTTTGCCACGGGGTCTCCCATGTCAAAAATTTAGCAGCTTGATTAGCCCAAAACTCCTCTGGATCGTCAACAGATTGATGGTACATCTCTTGGTACATTTCTTTGTTGATCCAAGCTGTTTTAGCCCAGCTTTCAGGCACCGAATATAAGTTACCGTCAGACATAATATGACTCTCTATTGTTCGACATGCTGCTATCTCGTGAATATTTACTAGAACAGTACCTGAAAGACTCCTCTCAGAACAATTAACATAATAATATATCTTATATCATTTCTTCTTATGCCCTTGTAAAAGAAGTAAAGCCTCTCTTTTACTGGACTCGAAGCTTATTTAACTGTCTTTCTTTAAGCGGGTTGGTAGGAGACTATTTTTAATCTTTTCAAGATGAGGAAGAAAGTCAGGCCCTCTGCGCAAGGTAAATCCTGTTGCTAAACTAACATTACTCTAATTATTTTAGTTGATCTATTTAGCCCAAAAGATGGATAAGGGTGCAACATGCTGATTTAAAATCGCCCGAATAGGCAACTCAGTAATGTCATCACCTTTCTGAGCAGCCTGCAAGACGCCCTGTTTGCCCGCCCCCTTGATATGAAGAATAATCTGCTGACTGTCCAGTAAGCGTGGCAAAGTCAAAGTCATTCGTTGATGAGGTGCTGCCGTTGGCATTACTGCAATTGCAGTGCGACCTGAATTCATGTCAAGTCCCAATGCCAAGGTCTTAGCGCCAGGAAATAACGATGCAGTGTGACCGTCGTCGCCCATTCCTAGAATCACTACCGTAAACTGACCCAACGATTCAATATCGCTCTCAGACTGGAGCTCACCCTCTACCGCGTCCATCGCTGAGTTTTTTAACGGTATAAATTCAGCCGCGTGAGCCTCATTGATTAACAAATTCTCACGGACCAACTTCTCATTGCTATCGCCATGGTCAGCATCAACCCAGCGCTCATCCGCAAGTGTCACGACAACCTTAGACCAATCCAAAACCTGTTGAGAGAGCATATGAAAAAAGGCCAATGGCGTTCTGCCACCGGATACAACCAACGACGCCGTACCACTATTTTTGATCGCGCGGGTTAAAAGCTCCGTCACTTTACTGACCAAAGCAGCATCTAGCGCAGAGGAATTTTCAAACTCTAGCTCTAGTAATTTCATATCAGGATTGATACCACCTTCAATCATCAGTGCTCACTCTATCTAAGGTGATAACAGGAATAATAGGACTCTCAGATAATAAATTTTGCACTAACAACTCCTTAAAATTGCTGTAATCTTTTGGCAGCGCCAAGAAGGCCTAAGTTGCTGCGAACTACTAAATAGACCGGTATCGATTGCAAGTAACTGACAAAACGACCCTTATCCTCAAACTTCCGACGAAAACCACTCTTGATAAAAAATTCTTGGAATCGAGGAATCACTCCGCCGGCTATATAAATCCCGCCTTTGGCGCCAAAGGTTAGAGCCAAATTACCCGCCGCAGTTCCCACACCTTCACAAAACATATCGAGCGTTTGTAATGCTTTAGCATCACTATTATCTAGGGCCGCAGCGACCACTTCAGCCGGAGTCTCAAAAACAACCTTATCATGCTGTAGACTGCATAAAGCGGTATAAATATTAAGTATGCCTTTACCGGATAACAACCTCTCCAACGAAACGCGCCCGAAACGCGCTCTGAGCATACTAACCACAGCACTCTGCATATCATCTATGGGAGAATAATCGGCGTGGCCACCCTCACTGTCGAGGACATGATAGCCTTTAGAATACGGCACTATGCAGGCTACCCCTAGACCAGTCCCTGCCCCCATGATGCCAATGGCCTTGCCTCCAACTGGTACCTCTCCCCCGACCTTAACTAAATCAGCCTCCGATAGCTCGGTAATACCATGAGCGACAGCCTCAAAATCATTAATAACTGATATAGTTTCGCATCCCAACAAGGTCTTTAATTCAGATTTTGAAAATGCCCAATGACTATTGGTAAAGCTAATTATTTCATTACCAGCTGGGCATGCAACTGCGAAACAGGCCCTAGATGGCGGGGTTTTCCATCCGGTAGCAGTTTTTATTTCCCGCAGTAAAATGACGATCAAATTCACGAACTCAGGATACTCATCCACCGAATGATGGAATTCATATTGGCTTTCTAATTGCCCCTCTAAGAGCGCTGAAAACCTTGCATTAGTACCGCCAATATCAGCGACTAAACTCCACTTTTGACTCATATTCTACTCTCCAGGAAAAAGTATGATGCACCCTGCTCCGCGTTACTTATATTCACACGGTTAACTGCAAACAACTCACGGTCGCAGCCACGCTGATCAGCGCTCGACTAGTAATCTCATGGCTCGCTTAATAAGCTCTGGATATTCTACATAAGGATGATGAGCCGATAACATGTCATTGTATGCTGTAACAATCCCGACATTGGCGGCCTGCATCAGCCTAAAACTATCTTTGTCATTATCACCGCAGGCGGCGAACCCATGTGCAAGATTACCGCAGCTCAACTTACCCCTCTCCGGTCGATTATTACGATCTTCCGCAATTTGTGCTAAATAATCAGCACGCAAAGTCCCGCTGCGCTCTATAATACACTCTGTGACTGCAGCAACTTGTTGATTAGCATGGGGCATAATAGCTCCGAAAAGATAAAGGCGTATTGAAACTAAATTACATGATTAGGTCACATTTAATCAACAGTAAAGTCTATAAGACGTAATTTTATTACACTTGTAGATAGAGGTTAAAGGCGGTAATCATGGTTATTTGGCCGCCAATTTTACTCTTTTATCAGATAGCCTGAAACAGGAATAAAATACGCAATGAAAGATAACATGTATTCACCAACCACTACTGCAGCTTGGTCCGCGCTAAAAACCTTAGCCACAAGCATAGACTGCATTGTAATCCAGGATTTTTTTGATTCAGACGCTGACCGTGCCAATAATATGACAGTTCAGGTTAATGAATTACTGCTCGATTATTCAAAAAATCTAGTCAGTCATGAAATTTTTCAAAAGCTATTAGCACTGGCGGAACAGTCCAACTTCAAAGCACACCGCAGCGCCATGTTTGCCGGTGAGGTCATCAATACCACAGAAGACCGTGCAGTTCTCCACGCCGCGCTTAGAGCAGAGCCAGAAGATACAAATTCGCCAGAGGATTTCGCCCGAAACAGCCTGGTTAAGGCTCAGCTAGAACAGATGCGCTTAGTCAGTGAAAAAATTCGTAATGGCGAATGGCGAGGCTCCACTGGAAAAACAATCACCGATGTCATTAACATCGGAATTGGTGGCTCAGACTTAGGCCCAAAACTAGCCTGCAACGCCCTTAATGAATTCGCGCACCCCAATATTAATCTGCATTTTATTTCAAATGTTGATGGTGCTGAAATCCTGACAACGTTAGCTAAACTGAATCCAGAGACAACCCTTGTTGCACTGGCGAGTAAAACTTTCACCACTCAAGAAACTTTACTCAATGCCAAGACAGCTATTAACTGGTTTGAGCAGAACTTAGGCTTGGCAAGCGCACAAAACTCCCGTCATTTCATCGGCCTAACGGCGAACAAAGCCAATGCTGTTGCTTATGGCATCCCTGAATCACAAATTCTGGAGTTTGCGGAATGGGTCGGGGGCCGTTATTCACTCTGGTCAAGCATAGGACTGTCTATCGCTATCAGTATTGGCTTTGACGGATTCGTGGAGATGCTGAGGGGTGCGCGAGAAATGGATTTACACTTTCAGCAAGCACCACTGAACCAAAACATGCCTGTCATCATGGCCTTACTGGGCATCTGGTACAGTAATTTTATGGGAGCCCAATCTAGCGCCGTCATTCCTTACTGCGAGCGCCTACTGCTTCTCCCTTCCTATCTACAGCAACTAGATATGGAAAGTAATGGAAAGGCGAGCACACTGCAAGGTAAGGCCACAGACTACGATACGGGGCCCATTATTTGGGGGCAAACTGGCACTAATGGTCAACACGCATTTTTTCAACTGCTACATCAAGGCACACGGTTGGTTCCAATTGATTTCATAGCTGCGGTCAAAGACGACCTCAGTAATGAAGAACATCACCGTGTTTTATTAGGCAACATGCTTGGTCAGTCTGCCGCTCTAATGAAGGGCCAATTAGCTCCGGAGGGCGAGCAACATCGATATTATCCAGGTAATAAGCCATCAAATACCCTATTAATGGATAACTTATCACCTAAAAACTTTGGCGCTTTAATCGCCCTTTATGAGCATAAGGTGTTTGTGCAGGGTAGTATTTGGAACATCAACTGTTTTGATCAATGGGGTGTTGAGTTGGGTAAGAAAATGGCCGACAGGTTGTTAGATGACGATCTCGACAGGACTACATTGGACCCATCATCTCAGAGACTGTTTGAACACATTGATAGGATTAAGTAGATGACCCCGGTGTACTCACACTGGTTGGTCGCAGTTCTTTAGGCAGCGAGAAGCTAATGTTTTCTTCAGCCCCTTTAATCTCATTCGGTGGCATCGCACCAAAGCTGACTAGTTGGGCAACGACCCCCTCAACCAACACTTCAGGCGCCGATGCCCCTGCTGTAACGCCAACTGTTCTTGCATCTTGAAACCATCGTGAGTCCATATCTTCAGGCCCATCAATAAGGTAAGCGTTGCAGCCACAACGTTCGGCTAACTCTTTAAGCCGGTTAGAATTAGAACTGGCCACCGAGCCTACAACCAAAACCACATCAGACTCTATCGCCAACTGTTTCACTGCATCTTGTCTATTTTGAGTGGCATAACAAATATCATCTTTACGTGGGCCTTGAATATGCGGAAATTTCAGCCGCAAAGCCTCGATCACGCCAGCCGTATCGTCCATAGAAAGAGTCGTCTGTGTAACATAAGCTAACTTAGAGGGATCTCTTACCTCGAGTACCAACACGTCATCTTGATCTTCGACAAGGTGTATTGCACCCCCGTGTAATTTATCAAACTGCCCCATGGTTCCTTCCACTTCAGGGTGACCCGCGTGCCCGATCAAAACGCAATCAATCCCATCGGCACTGTACTTTATCACCTCAAAATGGACTTTAGTCACCAAAGGGCATGTCGCATCAAAAACCTTAAGGCTGCGATCTTTTGCCTCTTTACGCACCGCTTGAGAGACACCATGAGCACTAAATATAACAATTACATCGTCAGGAACCTCACTCAACTCCTCAACGAAGATAGCACCTCTAGAGCGCAGATTATCAACCACAAATTTATTGTGTACGACCTCGTGCCTAACATAGATGGGGGCACCAAAAAGAACGAGCGCGCGGTCAACAATATCGATCGCACGATCAACACCAGCGCAAAAACCTCTAGGATTGGCGAGCTTAATATCCATCAGTGTAAACTCTCTGGAGCAACATCAATTATGCGGACTTGAAAAATAATATTCTTTCCAGCCAGTGGATGGTTAAAGTCGATCAGTGCTCGATCATCGTTAATCTCAACGATCACCCCCGGCAGCTCACCATCACCATTCTGAAAGGAAAACATCGCACCAACTTCTATCTCGTTCTGATCAAAATTACTACGATCCACTTCCTGCACATTTTGGGGATTATGCTGACCAAAAGCATTTTCTGGGGCAATCGTGAACTCACGTTCATCACCGCCCACTAAACCCATCAAAGAAGACTCAAATCCCGGTAGCAAATTTCCGTCACCTACCGTAAAGGTGGCCGCTTTTGCCTCAAAATTTGAGTCTATAACATGGCCATCCTCAAGCACTAAGGCAAAATGTAAGGTAACTATGGTTCCACTGTCTACTGATAATGTCATCTCAATCCTAACTTTTTGAATCTTGGTCAGATACAAACGTATCAAAAATTAATAAAAGTGCACCAACGGTAATCCCAATGTCGGCAACATTAAACGCAGGAAAATGCATACCAGACCAATGAAAATCTAAAAAATCGACCACGTAGCCTAAAAAGGCTCGATCATAGAGATTGCCCAAAGCCCCACCCAAGATTAG
>JABILI010000003.1 GCA_018654575.1 Porticoccaceae bacterium | reverse complement strand
GCCAGTGTGGCTAAACAGTCTGACCAACTGTCGCAATCCCAAATTAGAGAAAGAGAGCAATTGCAGCTTGTGCTGCAGGTGTTAACCGAAGAGATGCAAAGGCTTCTTGGGCCTGAATTCCAACAGAAAAATAAACTTGTGGGCGGCATTCCAGCAGACAGTGACTACATTATATTTGTGATTGACACCTCTGGCAGCATGCAAAGTGCTGCCTGGCAGAAAGTTCAAATTGAGATGCTCAATATCCTTGACGTGTACCCTGAAGTTAAGGGTATTCAGGTTTTAAATGATATGGGTCAATATATGTTTAGTGCCTATAAAAACCAATGGATCCCCGATAGCCCCAAAATGAGAACTAATATTACAACCAAACTGGCGAACTGGGCACCTTTTAGTAACTCAAGCCCTGTAGAAGGTATCGAGAGTGCAATAAAAGTGTTTTATAACCCCGGCAGACGCATTAGTATTTATACGCTAGGTGATGACTTTCAAGGGAGCTCGATCCGAAGAGTTGTCAAAGAAATTGATCGACTGAATAAAGCCAATCGCGGTAGTGATAGACTGGTTCGTATACATGCGATTGGATTTCCAGTTCATTTGAGGCCAGGCGTCTCACCAAG
Source organism: Porticoccaceae bacterium (assembly GCA_018654575.1). Classification (GTDB taxonomy): domain Bacteria; phylum Pseudomonadota; class Gammaproteobacteria; order Pseudomonadales; family Porticoccaceae; genus HTCC2207. The sequence continues at coordinate 66,461 of JABILI010000003.1, read as the reverse complement.
CGCCTCCGCGATGCGCTTTGCGGCTTTAATGAGAGAATTGAGTTATAACAATGGTGGGACCTTTATTGGTTTAAATAGTCTGCAATAAACTAAAGATAACACGAGCGTTGTTTTAATATGAGAGCATTAGATATGAAGAAAATAGGCGTGCTAATTCTAATAGCGCTTTTAGGGGGTTGCAGTTCGTCGGCATCTGTACAAATAACGACCTCATTCCCATCAGTTTTGTCCGAACCTAAACCTATCAATGCATCCATTCTTATCGAAGATAGCTTCGTCACCTATGTCGGCACACCTAACAAAAATACTCGAATCGATATAGGTGCAAGCCAAGTTGATTTGCTCAAGAGCGCCTTCTCTGGGCTATTCGACAATGTTGATTTTGTGACATCCCTAGATCAAATCACGGCAGGAACCGATCTGATAATCACACCTTCTGTTCTTGAGGTTCAGGTATCAACCCCTTCTGACAACTATCTCAACGTATTTGAAGTATGGATTAAATATAACCTGGATATTCAATCAAAAGATGGCGCTCTAATAACCAATTGGTTTTTGCCCGCCTATGGGAAAACGCCAGATTCATTTATGGCATCCAAAGAGAAGGCTATTGAGCAGGCGACAGTCATCGCATTACGTGACGCCGGAGCCAAACTGATGCTCGACTTCTATCGTATCCCCGCTATAAACGACTGGTTGTCGAGGCAAAATATTACTCAGGAGTCCCAGTCATTATGACAAAGGCCATAGGCAAGCTTGGAGCCCAACTAGGACTCCTCATGATGCTTCTGGGCGGCTGCTCAGCGACCACAACAATCGATGAGTATCGTCCCACGGATCAGCCTATTGTCATAAATAGCGATGAAAAAGTTGTTATCCTCGGACGGCGAGATGCAGGCCATTATGAAACAGACCGAGAATTCATTGAATGTGTCGCCGATAAGGTGATAAATGGTGATATTAAGGTACTTCCCGAGCAACAATTTATTGATGCGATCTATCCATGGTTCGAGCCGCGAACAGCACCCAAAGGACTGCCGCGTTTAAAACGCTTAATGCAGCAAAAGAGCGTTAAGGCTAAAGTGGATTCGTTGTCTATACGCTATCTGGTGTGGGTAGATGGCTCCACCGAAACAACAGGTAAAGGAGGGTCTATGAGCTGCGCTATTGGCCCTGGCGGCGGTGGCTGCTTTGGATTCGCACAATGGGATAAACTCTCTGTTTATGAGGCAACCGTCTGGGACCTCAATGAACTCGTAGAGAAAGGGAAATTACGCGTAGATTCTGAAGGGACTTCCTATTTAATTGGTGCTGTCGCTCCCATACCACTGTTAACACCAGTAAAAAATGATGCCTGTGGCAGCTTGGGTAATCAGCTTAAGTTATTTTTCTTAGTTGAGTAGATAACATCATGAAAGAACTCTCCAGGTTACATTCATCCTCGGCAATTCTAGCGGCTTTGCTACTAGCATTATGCGTAGCTTGCTCCTCGGTAGCTCAGGCAAAGGTGACAGGAGCTGACATTTACGAAAAAACCGTAAAAAGTACACCCCTTTATGCTGATCCAGAGCTCGAAGCTTATATAAAGACGCTGGGAGAAGAAATTGTTGCGGTGTCTGAAATGGCCGGCAAGAAATTCACCTTTACCTTGCTTGACGATGAGGCTCTCAACGCTTTTGCAACGAGAGACAACTATATTTATGTCAATCGTGGACTTCTTAACTATGTCAGTAATGAGGCTCAGTTAGTGTCCGTTCTCGCTCACGAAGTCGGCCATGTAACCCGCGGTCATGTCACAGGCCAAGAAGAGCGAATGACCGGTGCGAAAATTCTGTCCACCTTGGCTGCGGTACTGTCCAATAGCAACGAGGTTTACGAAGCTACTATGGCATATGCCAATTCAATGATTCAAAGCCATGGCCGTCGCAATGAACTGGAGGCTGATGAGACTGGAGCTGAATACATGGCAAAGCTCGGTTATGACCCCACTGAAATGTTAAGCATGCTGTCGATCATGAAGGATAATGAGTCAGCACAAAAAAAACGTGCGAAAGGCCAAGGCGTATCTAAACCAACCTATCATGGCGTTTTTTCTTCGCACCCGCGCAATGATGCACGCCTACGTACAGTCGTGACTAAAGCCGAATCACTTAAATCTGATACTCAACGCGATAATGGAGCAGAAAGATATCGAGGTCTTACTGATGGGTTGGTGTGGGGGGTTAATTTCCTCGCGAAAACTACTGCACCTGAACGATATTCCGATATGAACCTAAAGATTCGTCTCAATTTTCCCAAAGACTGGACATTAGCAGAAGACAATAATAAGCGGTCAGTTTCAGCTTCACATGAGGGGGGCGCAGCAACCCTAAGCCTGAAACCAATAGCTCGAACGTCACAGAGCCCTGAGGAATATTTGTACAACTATCTCGGCGTGCCTATGCTCGTCGAAGGTAAATCAATATCACCGGCGCGCTTAAAAGGATTTACCGGGATACTAAATACTGACAATCCCAAAACTTCGACACGGATAGCGGTTATTTATTACAAATTAAATGCCTATATTTTAAAAGGCGAGGTTTTAGATTCAAATGACTTCGAGGAGTTTGATCCGGTTTTCTTGACCGCCATCAACACGTTTCGACCCATTTCTCGAGCAGAAATAGCCGGACAAAAACCAAAGGTAGTAAAATATGTTAGAGCAACACAAGCGACCACCTATGATGTCTTAGCTAAATCATTAGGTATCAGTGTCGCTGATATAGATACCCTACGTATCATTAATGGGCATTACCCCAGCGGAGAACCCAAGGCTGGTGACTGGCTTAAAATTTTTGAACAATAAAGTCTGTTGCAATTTCATGTACCAAGCGAACCGAAAACCATGATTCAAAAAATATCATTACTACTCATTGTTACTGCCATTGGTATTGGGTTCTACTGGCTACTAATACCCACACAGCAAGTTGATGAGATTTATAACGAAAACAGTGTGCAGTACAAGCCTAACGTTGCCACAATTAATCAGCAGGTTGCTGACAAGTTCCTCAAAACTCTAACAGCAGATGCCACTGATATTGGCCCTGATATCGACCCTCAAGCTAATGACTCATCTATAAATGCAAAACTATCTGGTGCTATCAAGGCTATTACGACCAGCCAAAATCCAACGCCTGAGCAACTCAATGCCTTCTATCAAAACCATAAGTCTGATTACAAAGAAATGGCGCAATTCGTGTTCCTCTACCGTGTTTTTTATACGGCCAAGTACGGCGGGCAAAGCTCTGTGGTAGCTGAAAAGGCTCTCAAAGATGGAATAGCCGAGGGAGTGCCACTTTTACCGGATACCAACCTACCTGAAGACATTTACCTGAGCGCTAGTTCTATTGAAGTTGATGAGATATTTGGTATTGGTTTTGCTGACAAGCTAGACGCTTTAAGTAATGCCGCTACCTTACCCTGTTGGGCCGGGCCAATTAGCTCTAAGGTCGGCGCTCATCTGGTATGCATAAAGGATTATCAACCTGGCCGTATTCCAGCATTGTCGGACATTAAAAATGAAATTATCAATGATTGGCGTTTATCGCTATGAGTATAGTCTCTGACAAGATAATGACTTCAGGCCATTAGCTCGGCAAAAAAGACCTTTAGACCCTCAGCACCTGAGGATTCCCAGGTTTTAAGGGCCGCGGTTCCCACTATGGCGAGGTCTGCAGTGCCGCGTAAAAAGTCCATATCTGCCTTGCAACTAACACCAAAGCCCACGCCAATAGGTAACTTAGTATGCTGACGACAACGCGCTATAAGGCTTAGGACTTCATCACCCATCGTTGTTTTCGAACCCGTGACGCCCTTACGGGCTACCACATAGACCATTCCGCGGCTGGCCGCTCCTAGTTTTGCAAGACGCCTATCCGTGCTGGTCGGGGTCATTAATAGGATGGGCTCAATTCCCTCTTGTTCGGATAAGTGATGAAGGTTAGCGAACTCCTCCACAGGCAGATCGGGCAAAATATAACCCACACCACCTGCCTCTTTAATACGTTTTACAAAGACCTCTTCGCCCATTTTGAACGCAGTGTTGTAATAACCCATCATCAGAATCTTAAACGGAAAGCGTTGACTAGCCTGATACATAAATTCAAAACATTGATCAATCGTTGTTCCCGATTTCAATGATGCTTCATTGGCTCTCACAAATAGAGGGCCATCTGCGCTAGGTTCAGAGAAAGGAAACTGAAGCTCCACCAAATCCACACCAGCCTCAGCCATGATTTCTAGCTCTTGCATATTGTCTTCAAAAGAAGGGTAGCCGCATACCACGTGAGCCATCACGAGTAAGTCTTTATCTTTTTTGCGTTCAGCAATGTAGGTTTGCAGTCCCATTATTTGTTCTCCGACCGATACTGATCGGCTTTGCCTGCGATAAAAGTTTTCCATTTAGAATCATCAAGGGCATCTGCAATCGTAAAGATATCCTTATCACCACGACCAGACTGATTAATCAGAATAATTTCATCCTTACCCATACTTGGCGCTTCTTTTATGGCAGTGACAAACGCGTGCGTACTTTCAAGGGCTGGTATAAGCCCTTCAGTACGCATGGTTAACGTTAAAGCCTCCTTTACCTCAGTATCGGTGGCCGCTTCAAAGCGCACCTTACCTTGTTCCCAGAGATGGGCAAAAATAGGGTTGATACCTATATAATCTAAACCAGCGGCCACCGAATGAGTTTTATTCATATTGCCCTCATTATTCTGCAAGAAATAGGTTTTGTAACCCTGCGCAACGCCCACAGAGGCGTCGTCATAGGCTAATCTTGCTGAATGCATGTAAGAACCAACTCCATGTCCGCCGGCTTCACAGCCAATTAATTCAACATTGTCGTCATCAAAAAAGCCCTGGAAAATACCCATGGCATTAGATCCGCCGCCGACGCAGGCATAGACACGGTCAGGTAATCTTCCCGCCTGTTTTAATATCTGTTCCCGTGCTTCCATTCCGATAATAGATTGAAACCAACTCACCATTTCTGGGAAAGGATGTGGCCCACAAGCTGTGCCTAAAATATAGTGGGTGTCTGCCATATTGGTTACCCAATCCCGCATGCATTCATTGACAGCATCTTTCAATGTCTTCTGGCCGTCTTCAACCGCAATGACTTCGGCCCCAAGATTTTCCATCCAAAAAACGTTTGGGCGCTGTCGAGCAACATCAACGGCTCCCATGTAGATTTTACAATCAAAGCCAAATTTGGCTGCCATGGTCGCAGTGGCAAAACCATGCTGGCCTGCTCCGGTCTCAGCGATGACTCGACGTTTACCCAATCTTTGGCATAGTAAACCTTGTCCCATAACATTATTAATCTTGTGGGAACCCGTATGATTAAGGTCATCTCGTTTTACATAAATCTGTGCGCCACCGAGTTTTCGAGACAAATTTTCTAGATGAGTAATCGGTGTGGGGCGGCCAGAATAATTCTGCAGCAGGGCAACATAATCTTGCCAAAATTTTGGATCAGCTTTACATTCACGAAAACAAGCCAGCAGCTCCTCGATAGTTGCATGTAGGATTTCCGGAAGGAAAACGCCGCCATACTCTCCGTAGTAGCCTTCGCGGCCATCAGAGAAATCGAAAATATCCATTAAAAACCTCAAAAGATCGCGGAGACTATTTTTATCCCCACTGTTTGAAAGAAAACTAATCAGCAGTCCATTTTAGCCAAGTCATGGACAACGCACAACGATTGTACGTTTTACGCTCCGGCTCGGACGTTGTATGGGGAACTCCCAATTGTGACCCATTTGCCTAGTATAGTCAGAAAATTCAACAACCCCAGTATGTATCGCTACTAGGGCGATTTATCCACAACTTTTGCAGGCACTTATAAAATCAAGAAACGATTAAAAATGAAAATAAACACAAGATGTGGTGGATTAGTGCTTGCAAGACACACCATGTAGGATAAACTCACTCAACAGTTTCAAGGATAAATCTGGAATATTTTAAACACAAATTCAGATGATCTGGTTAGAAAATTGGCCTAATAATAATTGTTAGGCAGCTTTAGCTAGTCAAGCACTAAAGGGCACACAATGAGCGCACCAAAACTAAAAACAATTAAACCACTCAAAAATTCTCAAGAAATCGTCATGCAGGATGCATCTTTAGATATCTGGGATAAAAAATATCGTCTTAAAGACAAGCAGTCAAATCCTATTGACGCTGATATAGATGCTACCTATACGAGAGTTGCGAAAGCATTATCAGATGTTGAGGACGAAGCTCAACGTGAAAAATGGCAAGAACGTTTTGTTTGGGCCCTCCAGCATGGTGCCATTCCAGCAGGTCGTATTATCTCTAACGCAGGTGCTCGAGCATACAAGCCAGCAACCTCGACCATTAACTGCACAGTTTCAGGCACTGTGCCTGATTCAATGCTCGGCATTTTAGAACGTAATCTAGAAGCTGGCTTAACCCTAAAAGCGGGTTGCGGTATTGGTTACGAATTCTCTACGTTGCGCCCTAAAGGGGCCTACGTATCTGGCGCTGGCGCCTACACGTCTGGGCCTCTATCGTTCATGGATATCTACGACAAAATGTGTTTCACCGTGTCCTCCGCAGGCGGCAGAAGGGGCGCTCAGATGGCAACTTTTGATGTTAGCCATCCCGATGTGTTTGATTTTGTTCGTGCCAAACGTGAAGACGGGCGCTTGCGTCAGTTTAATCTCTCTCTATTGATTACTGAGGAGTTTATTACGGCGGTGCGTGCGGATGGTGATTGGGATCTAACATTTCCTATTAGTGCCAAGGAAGTCGAGGGTGGTATTGATATGAAAGGCGATAATGTCGTTTGGAAACATTTCCCAACGACAGAAGGTTATGTGACTAATGAACAAGGCTTGGTGGCCTGCCGTATTTACGAAACAATCCGCGCTCAAAAGCTATGGAATGCGATCATGTCATCAACCTATGACTATGCTGAGCCAGGATTTATTCTTATCGATCAGGTTAACAAGAATAATAACAACTGGTTTTGCGAAGATATTCGCGCGACTAACCCTTGTGGAGAACAGCCCCTTCCTCCTTACGGTAGCTGTCTGCTAGGGTCTGTTAATTTGACCAAATTTGTACGTAACGCATTTACCGAAGAAGCATTTTTCGACTGGGACGAATACGCAGAGGTAGTCGGCGTGTTCACGCGTATGCTTGATAACGTTGTCGAAATTAACGGCCTACCCCTTGAGGAACAGCGCAAAGAAATTGAATACAAACGACGTCACGGTATGGGCTTTTTAGGATTAGGTTCAGCGATGACAATGCTGCGTATGAAATATGGTGATCCTGCTTCATTAGAGTTCACCGAGCGTGTGGCTCAAGATATGGCCGTGGCAGGTCTTTCTGCTGGTTTAGAACTAGCGCGTGAAAAAGGCCCAGCGCCAATTATGGAAGACGAATTTGATGTCACCGCTGCACTCTTATTCAAACAGCCGGACCTAGCGGAGAATGGGGTTAAGGTTGGCGACAAAATTAAGGGTAAGGTACTAATAGGCAAATACAGTCGCTATATGCAACAGGTAGCCAAAGCTGATCCCAAGCTTATTGAGTCTATTATTAAAGATGGCTGTCGCTTCAGTCATCACTCGTCCATTGCGCCAACAGGTACTATCTCTCTGTCTTTAGCGAACAACGTTAGTAACGGTATTGAGCCCAGTTTTGCCCACCACTACTCTCGTAATGTTATCCGTGAAGGCAAGAAGTCGAAAGAGAACGTCGATGTGTTTTCCTATGAACTACTGTCCTATCGCACTCTGGTGAACCCTAAGGCCATGCCCTTTAGTGCAGACGCCGAAGAAGTCTTGCCTGAGTACTTCCTGAGTTCAGAGAATATTGAACCCAAGGCGCATGTTGATGTGCAAGCTGCGGCACAAAAGTGGATTGATTCTTCAATCTCCAAAACTATTAATGTGCCAACCGATTGTGAGTACGAAGCGTTTAAGGACATCTATCTATATGCGGCAGAAAAAGGACTGAAAGGCTGCACCACCTTCCGCTTTAACCCAGAGGCATTCCAAGGTGTATTGGTAAAGGAAAGTGATTTAGCAACCACCACTTACAGCTTTACTCTTGAAGATGGCTCTACCGTAGAATTTAAAGGTAACGAAGAAGTTGAGTACGACGGTGAAACCCACACCGCCGCCAATCTATTCGATGCGCTGAAAGAAGGTTACTACGGTAAATTCTAATTAACTAAAACTACATCCGCAGAGTACTGCGAGGACAATAATGAACAAGAAAATTGAGAAAAAGATCGTCGGCTACAAAGTCGTTACAGCGCAAGACGTAGCCATAGAGACTGCCGCAGAAGCAGATAGTAATATTATTCAGATGCATGAAAAGGTTTCACGCCCCGAAGCCTTGGCGGGTAGTACATACAAAATAAAAACGCCGATGTCAGATCACGCTATGTATCTCACTATCAATGATATTGTTTTAAATGAGGGTACCGACCATGAGTTGCGTCGACCTTTTGAGATATTTTTAAACTCCAAAAACATGGATCAGTTCCAATGGATTGCGGCCTTAACAAGGGTTATCTCTGCTGTGTTCCGTAAAGGAGGCGATTGCACCTTCCTTGTTGAAGAGTTGAAAGCCATCTTTGACCCCCAAGGAGGTTACTTTAAATCAGGTGGTCGTTTCATGCCATCACTGGTGGCAGAAATAGGCTGGGCAATCGAAGACCACTTGCAAAAGATCGGAATGATGACAAAACCGGAGATCCCCGAGCATCAGCAGAAAATTATGGATGAAAAGCGAGCTGACTTTGAACAGGCTAGTGCTGCGCCACAAGAAGCTAATGACTTCCCACCCACAGCCGAGGTATGTAAAAAATGTAGCGTCAAAGCCACCATCCTAATGGACGGGTGTATGACCTGCCTTAACTGCGGCGAATCAAAGTGTGGTTAAAGTGTTAGTTTGAGCAGCATCAAAAAAAGCGACCCTAGGGTCGCTTTTTTATTGCCTCATATTTTTACTATATGCCGAAAGTAACTAATCTGCCTTCACCAGCATTATCTTCATCATTTTCTTTAAGCCATTATGGAGAGAGCGAATCTCTTCGATATTTTCTGCGTCACTCATCCACTGATAGACAATGCCAATGACCGCCGCACTAAACTGATCTGCTATCAATTTCGGTGACACCAACGGTGCTATTAAGCCCTCCTCAATGCCCTGCTCTATCCAGCCCATAACATCTCTATGTCGACGACCATGAATGCCCATAATCACCGGTCTGAGTGGAGAGTTTGGGGCCAAAGATTCAAACCACAAACGATAAAAGGCCTCAACATGCTTGGGCGCGTCTTCACAAAATTTACTGTGAGCGTCTAGGGCAGCTGCAATAGCTTGGTAGCCACTTTTATGGTTGGTCACAGAAGTTAGTTCGGCTAACCATTCATCGCCCACAGAGCGCAATACAAAGTCAAATAAGCCCGCCTTGTTACCAAATCGATAACCAGCTAAGCCTCTTGAATAACCAGCCCGCTCACCCACATCCTTTAGCGTTAGCTGTGCAGTGCCCTGTTCAATAATTAAGTCGATCGCTACTTCTAGCATCTTAGTGTCAGATATTTCTTTGCGTTCAACCTGGGTTAGGCGCAGCGGTTTAGTCATGCTCTTTTCCCATACATGGATCTAGTTAAGAGTATTTACATATTACGGCGATATTGGCCGCCGACATCAAATAACGCATTAGTAATCTGGCCCAAAGAGCAACAACGTACTGCATCCATCAGTAGCTCAAAACCATTATCACCGCGACGGACTGCATCCTGAAGTTGCTTAAGCATCAGTTCAGATGAAGCCTCATGCTCGCTCTGGAACACTCTCAAACGCTTGATCTGACTTTGTTTCTCATCATCGGTGGATCGTGCCAACTTGATTTCCACTTCTTGTTCTTCAGCTTCACTAATAAAGGTATTAACCCCCACAATAGGCAGCGTTCCATCGTGCTTTTTGTGCTCATAGAACATCGACTCCTCCTGAATTTTGCCTCTCTGGTAACCTGTTTCCATTGCACCTAAGACGCCGCCTCGATCAGAGATTTTCTCAAACTCTTGCAACACGGCCTCTTCAACTAAGGCGGTGAGTTCGTCAATAATAAAAGCCCCTTGACTCGGGTTTTCGTTTTTGGCGAGGCCCCACTCCTGGTTAATAATCAGCTGGATAGCCAACGCTCTGCGCACCGACTCCTCCGTAGGGGTGGTAATTGCCTCATCGTAGGCATTCGTGTGCAGGCTATTACAATTATCATAAATGGCGATCAAGGCTTGTAAGGTCGTGCGAATATCATTGAAATTCATTTCTTGGGCGTGGAGAGAACGACCCGAGGTTTGAATATGATATTTGAGTTTTTGACTTCGTGGGTTAGCCGCGTATCGATCTCGCATAGCCGTTGCCCAAATACGTCGTGCCACCCGCCCCATGACCGTGTACTCAGGATCCATGCCGTTAGAAAAGAAGAACGACAGGTTAGGCGCAAAATCATCAATATTCATGCCTCTGGCCAGATAAGCCTCAACAAAGGTAAAGCCGTTAGACAGTGTAAAGGCCAACTGAGAAATAGGGTTAGCCCCTGCTTCTGCAATATGGTATCCAGAGATTGAGACCGAATAGAAATTGCGAATGTCCTTATCGATAAAATACTGCTGCATATCACCCATCATACGCAGACTGAACTCGGTAGAGAAAATACAGGTGTTCTGTCCCTGGTCTTCCTTAAGAATATCCGCCTGTACCGTTCCTCGTACAGCGCTCAGAGCGTTAGCGCGCAGTTTCTCATATTCATTATCATTGGGCTGACGTTTATGCTCAGTGGCAAACTTATCCACCTGCTGGTCAATGGCGGTATTAAGAAACATAGCCAGCACTGTTGGTGCCGGTCCATTTATTGTCATGGACACCGATGTTCGAGGGTCACAGAGATCAAATCCATCATAGAGTGCCTTCATGTCATCCAAGGTGCAGATAGACACCCCCGCGTTGCCTACTTTGCCATAGATATCAGGTCGCTCACCCGGATCCCACCCATAGAGTGTGACCGAGTCAAAAGCGGTAGACAGTCTTTTCGCTTCACTGTGTTCAGAAAGGGCTTTAAATCTACGATTAGTTTTAAACGCATCCCCCTCACCAGCGAACATTCGCGCTGGGTCTTCTCCCTCACGCTTAAATGGGAAAACGCCCGCCGTATAAGGAAATTCACCAGGAAGATTATCTAACATTAACCACGTTAATAGATCTCCATGGTCCTTCAATCGCGGCAATGAAACTCGAGAAATCTTGTTTCCAGAAAGAGATATGCTATTTAATGTGGTAGTCACTTGCTTACCATTTGACAAGGTGTCGATTTTTTCATCACCAGAATAAGCCTCCACCACTGCAGGCCAATTCTCTAATAGCGTAGCAGCTCGGCCATCCATCGTTTTTTCTCGGTCCTTAATAAGCTCATCAATCTCTAAAGGTGCCTTAGCACCTGAATCATTAAGCATACTCTTGGTCGCAGCCAACTGTTGTTTTTGACGTGCCAAGGTTGCCTGCTTCTCAACATGCTGATGATAATTACGCCCCGTATCTGCAATCTCGGCTAAATAACGCTGACGGTCAGCCGGCACTACAGATGATTTTTCAGACGACATTCGACAACTGACAGGCTCAAGGTGTTGGTCAAATTGACAGAGGCCTCTGGCCTGTAACAATTTTAGCAATTCTTGGTAAGCTGCAGTCACCCCATCATCATTAAAGTGCGATGCAATCGAACCAAACACTGGCATAGAGTCTGGTAGCTCACTCCAGGCCTCTCGGTTGCGCTGCATCTGCTTGCACACATCACGATAGGCGTCTTCACTACCCTTGCGGTCAAATTTATTGATAACCACAAGCTCAGCATAATCCAGCATATCTATTTTTTCTAACTGGCTCTGAGCGCCAAACTCTGGGGTCATCACATAAATAGGGACATCGACATAAGGTACAATACCCGCATCACCCTGGCCTATACCGGGTGTTTCAACCACTACCAAATCAAAACCACTAAGACGCATTGCGCTAATAATGTCAGTAAGTGACTCTGGCACTTCTCCTACCGCACCGCGAGTACCTATCGAACGCATATAGATGTTTGGATGATAAATCGCATTCATACGAATACGGTCACCTAAGAGCGCACCACCCGTTTTACGCCGAGTGGGATCAATAGCCAGCACTCCAATCTTTAGCTGATCTGCGCTGTCCTGCCGAAAACGACGAATTAACTCGTCAGTCAGTGAAGACTTACCCGCTCCACCAGTACCGGTAATACCAAGGACCGGCACAGTGTTGGTCAAAAATTGCGCCTGCTCTCGTAATGACTTTAACTCTTTCTCATTCAACTCTTCACGCTCAATAGCCGTGATTAGAGTCGCTAAATTACGCTGACCTTTATCGGCGACATTAAGGTCTTTGGATTGAACTGTTATCGGTGATCCTGAACTGAGAGAACATCGTTCAATCATATCCTCGATCATGCCGACTAAGCCTATATTTTGGCCATCGTGGGGTGAATAAATACGCTCTACACCATAATCCTGTAACTCGGTAATCTCAGCGGGAACTATCACCCCACCACCACCACCAAAGATACGAATATGCTCAGCACCCGCTTCTTTAAGTAGGTCCACGGCATACTTAAAGTACTCCACATGACCACCCTGATAGGAACTAATAGCTATACCCTGCACATCTTCCTGCAAAGCCGTTGCCACGACCTCGGCAACCGAACGATTATGAGCCAGGTGAATCACCTCCACCCCCGCCCCCTGCAGAATACGACGCATAATATTAATAGAAGCATCATGCCCATCAAACAGACTAGCAGCAGTAACGAATCGAAGAGGCACGGATTTTTGTGGATTTGATTTATTCACAGTCCGCATAGTTGTATCGCGCTTAGAAGTAACTGACATGGTGCATTCCTAGGTTATGAGGGATATCATAATTGGCAACAATGTTGCTCAGCCAGTTATCTTAATAAACTTGCTTGTTGCATGCAAGTAAATCAAAAGCTAGTTAGATTCCATTGGTTACTAAAAATAGTGTCTTTTATGGGCGCTTACCTTGGCCAGATAATGATCCTATGAAAGAAAAAGCTTAGCAATATTAAAGACACCTAGAGCCGTAACAGTAACCACCACTGTCCCACCAATGACATTAGCAGTCCACTTATTGCGGTGATCACCTAGCAAGTCGCCGCGGTTCATAATAATAAGCAGGAACACAGCGATAATAGGCAATAACAGGCCATTGGCGGCCTGAGCGAAGAGTATGGCAGCTATAGGCTTGGTGCCCACTGCAGCAAACAGAGTGCCAATGGTAAGCACCGTTAACCAGATGCCGCGGAAGCGACGGTCTGCAAAATCAGAGGGCCAGCCCAATGCCCCACTGACAGCATAGGCAGCAGCTAGGGGGGCTGTAATAGCACTCGTTAAACCCGCCGCCACAAGACCAAGGGCGAAAAAATAATTAGCGCCACTACCCAGCACTGGCTCTAGTTGAGTTGCCAAAGACTGAGCCGAGAATGGGTTGCCGGTCTGGAAAAATGCGACCGCTGCGGTGCTCATCACTGCAAGGGTAATCAATCCGCCTAGGCCGATCGAAACCATAGTGTCTTTACGTGATTGCCCAATAGCAGTTTCCAGATCCACACCGCGCCATTTTTCTTGTACCGCATTGGCGTGGAGAAATAGATTGTAGGGCACAACTGTAGTCCCAATAAGGGCAATAATCGTCCGTGCTGATCCCTCAGGTATTTGCGGGGTCACTAACCCCCTGAACAGCGCTCCATAGTCAACATCTACAAGCACCATGGTCACCACAAAGACGCTACTCATAGTGAGTACCAAGATAATCAATACCGGCTCTAAGAGCTTGTAGCCCCCCGTACCTAGCAGCAGCGCACTAAGAATACCGATAACAAGAGCACACCAAGCGGCCGATAAGGGTGCGATGGTTGCTAGCCCAAGCGCGGCTCCTGAAATATTACCTGCCTCATAGGCGGCGTTACCAATGCCAATCGCCGAAACTACCAGGACGACAGCACAGCGGCTTATTATAGGATTACTAAAGGTACTTCGCAGTGCTTGAGATAGACCGGAGCCAGAGACTAACCCTAGCCGAGCTGCCATTTCTTGCAGCACGATGGTAGCAATAAGAGAAAACAGCAAGGCCCAAAGCAGTACAAAACCAAAATTTGCCCCAGCAACACTGGCAGTGGCAATACTTCCAGGCCCAATAAAGGCCGCGGTAACCAAAAACCCCGGTCCAAACCCTTTTATACTGACCTCCTAGCGCCAATTTGTGATTTAGTTAACGGGAGTTAATTTGCCTGTTTTGACGTCAAAAATAAAGCCAAAAATATTGATATGGTTAGGGACAAGGTTATGATTCCGGATGGTGCTAATATCCTTTAGGACACTTTCTCTTAGATCAGTAAAGGTGTGCCAGTCGATAGCTTTACCTACCGCAGACCCAGGTTTTGTGTTGGCGGTTGACTCTCTCTTGGGGTTAACCCAAACACCCTCTTCAAGCACCGCGGTTTCTAAATCGCCCTCCAATAATTCACCAATCACGTCATCGGTCACTAATGTCATACCGCAATTGGTGTGGTGAATGACAAACCAGTCGAGGGTGCCAAGAAACTTGTGGGAAATAATCAGCGAGCGAATTGCATCCTCTGTAGCCCTGCCGCCGGCATTGCGAATAATGTGAGCTTCGCCATCGAGTAAGCCTGCAAATTTATATGGATCCATTCGAGAGTCCATGCAAGTTAAAATGGATATATGCCTGGTTGGTTGTGGCTGTAATTCAGACTGACTAAATGACTTGCTGTAATGGGTATTAGCTTCGACAATTGAAGTGAAATTTTCAGTCTCTCTGGTGTTTTCAGACATAGGGGTCAACTTTTAATTATATGTTCGAGAAAGTATAAACTTAATCTATTTTTTATAGGACTCAACCAGTCTTTGAGCCGCTATGGTTGCTGGCAAAGTTCCTTCTAGTACCGCAGCCTCCAGATCAGGGACTAAATTTTTAACATTAGGGTCCGCCTTTAAGTCAGCAATGAGAGATTCGGCCGTCTCAGACCACATCCAGGCCTTGGATTGTTGAGCACGAAGTTTCGCTAATTGCCCCTTTGCAGAAAGCGCCAAACTAAACTCAGTTACCTTATCCCAGACATCTTCAATGCCTTGGTTTTTCAGTGCAGAACATGTCATGACGGGCGGTTGCCAATGGTCAAAGCGTGACTTCATAAAATGAATAGCAGATCTATAGTCAGACTGTGTTTGGGCCGCTGCTGCGCTCTGATCACCGTCCGCTTTGTTAACCAATACTAAATCGGCCAACTCCATAATGCCACGCTTAATTCCCTGCAATTCATCTCCTCCAGAGGGCGATAACAGTAACAAAAACATATCGGCCATGTCCGCCACAGCAGTCTCTGACTGCCCGACCCCAACAGTTTCAACCAAGATAACATCGAATCCAGCGGCTTCACAGATTAGCATGGATTCTCTCGTTCGCCGTGTCACACCACCTAAGGTTTTTCCAGCTGGTGAAGGCCTAACAAACGCTTTCTCTGCAAACGCGAGCGTTTCCATTCTCGTTTTGTCGCCAAGAATAGATCCACCTGTGACGGCAGAAGATGGGTCTACAGCCAACACCGCCACGCTGTGCCCCTGCTCTATAATATGATTGCCAAACACCTCAATAAACGTTGATTTGCCCGCGCCTGGCGCACCAGAAATACCGAGACGGATAGAGTCCCCGGAATAAGGCATTAGGGCTTCAAGTAAGGTCGATGCCTCTTCTCGGTGATCTTCTCTTGTCGACTCTACCAAGGTGATCGCTTTGGCTAGGGCACGGCGATCACCTGCTCGAACCTGATCTGCTAAAGATTGGGATTTATCTGTCATTCAAGTGCTACTCAAACTCTAAAATAATTTCATCAACCATCAAACTGTCACCCTCAATAGCTGATATTTTAGCCACAATACCATCTTGAACAGCACGAAGGCTATTTTCCATTTTCATGGCCTCAACGACGGCTAGTTCCTCGCCCTCTTTAATCTCTTGCCCCTCTTGAACAGCCATTTTTACAAGTAAGCCCGGCATTGGCGAAAGCAAAAACTTAGACGTATCAGCAGGCGCTTTGAAGATCATATGGGCCGATAGCATTGTAGCTTTCGGTGAAAGTACCTGAGCATTTATCTCTGCACCTTGATAAAACAACTTATAGCCCTTTGCGCCACTCTCTACTTGGACTGAAATATCTTTATCATTAACTGTAGCCTTAAAAAGTGGTTCGCCCAAACTCCAATTTGTTTCGACCTGATAGTCTGAATTATCCAAACTTACCAAATATCCACTTTCTGTGAGATCAACACTCACCGTTGAGTGTTGATCTCCAACCACCAAAACCCAATCTCGGTTTGCTATATGCTCATGACCGGTTAGCTGGTTAGACAGCAAGCTCGCTCGCTCTTCTTGAAGTTGATGAACAGCACCGACAACAACCAACGCAATTGCTGGGTCAGCCTGTACAACTAAGTCGGCATTAAAACCATCAGGGAATTCATCGGCAATAAAATTAGTGCTCAAATCACCAGCAATAAAACGCGGGTGCACCATCAAGGCGTTCAAAAAGCTTATATTGTGATTCACACCACGAATATAATAATTATCGAGGGCGTCCACCATACGATCAATTGACTGGCTGCGGTCTTCACCATAGGTGATTAACTTGGCAATCATTGGGTCATAGAATATAGACACTTCGCCTCCTTCATAGACGCCACTATCAACTCGAACACCCTCGCCTTCAGGCTCAGAATAACGAACTAGGCGGCCAACGGAAGGTAAGAAATTGCGGAACGGGTCTTCAGCATAGACTCGCGACTCCATCGCCCAGCCAGTTAAACTAACATCCTGCTGAGTCAGTGGAAGTTCCTCACCCGCAGCCACTCTAATCATTAACTCTACCAAATCTTGACCGGTGACTAACTCGGTCACAGGATGCTCTACCTGAAGCCTAGTATTCATTTCCAAGAAATAGAAGTTCATGTCAGCATCTGCTATAAACTCGACCGTTCCAGCAGACTGATAGTCTACCGCACGCGCTAAGGCACAGCTCTGCTCTCCCATCTTTTGCCTTGTTGTTTCGTTTAGGAATGGAGAAGGAGCCTCTTCTATCACTTTTTGGTGTCGCCGCTGAATAGAACACTCTCGTTCGCCTAAATAAATCACGTTGCCATGGCCATCTGCCATCACTTGGATCTCAATATGACGAGGTTGCTGAATATACTTTTCGATAAAGATACGCGTATCACCAAAACTAGAACGCGCTTCGTTGGTAGCGCGCTCAAACCCATCGCGGCATTCATCTTCATTCATCGCTACGCGCATGCCTTTGCCACCACCGCCGGCAGAGGCTTTAAGCATCACGGGATAGCCAATTTCGGCACAGACCTCAAGCGCATGATCAGCATCGCGAACAACATCGGTATAACCGGGGATACAATTAACTCCCGCCTTTTGCGCAATAAGCTTAGAGGTGATCTTGTCGCCCATAGATTCAATGGCCTTTTTCCCCGGGCCAATAAAGATGATCCCCGCAGTATCTAATGCATCGCGGAATTTGTTGTTCTCAGATAGAAAACCGTACCCTGGGTGTACTGCATCGGCGCCAGTATCCAAGCAGGCCTGAATGATTTTTTCGATCACAAGGTAGCTTTCCGCAGAGACGGAAGACCCTATATAGACGGCCTCATCAGCCATTTGCACATGCAGCGCATCACGGTCCGCATCAGAGTAGACCGCGACCGTCGCAATACCCATTTTTTTAGCCGTGGCAAAAACGCGACAGGCAATTTCACCCCTATTCGCCACTAGAATTTTTTTCAACATAGCTCTGTTCTCATCAATGAGGTTTTATAGCGGAATATTGCCGTGTTTGCGCCTGGGATTTTCAACACTTTTATTTTTAAGCATTGCCAGAGAGCGTGCCACTCGCTTTCGGGTGCTGTGAGGCATAATGACATCGTCGATATAACCGCGTTTACCTGCGATAAATGGGTTAGCAAATTTCTTACGATATTCTTCGGTACGCGCAGCGATCTTTTCCTCATCACCGATATCTTTACGAAAGATAATTTCTACCGCGCCCTTGGGGCCCATGACGGCGATTTCTGCCGTAGGCCATGCCAAATTAACATCGCCGCGTAAATGCTTAGAAGACATTACGTCATAGGCGCCGCCATAGGCTTTGCGAGTAATAACCGTTACTTTGGGTACAGTGCATTCGGCATAAGCGTATAGTAATTTTGCACCATGTTTAATAATGCCACCATATTCCTGACTAGTGCCCGGCATGAAGCCTGGGACATCAACAAACGTGAGTACTGGAATATTGAAGGCATCACAGAAACGGATGAACCGCGCCGCCTTTTTGGATGCATCTATGTCTAAACAACCCGCCAAGACCATGGGCTGGTTAGCCACTACACCGACACTTGATCCTTCGATACGAATAAACCCGGTAATAATATTTTTCGCATAGCTAACCTGTGTTTCAAAGAAAACCCCTTCATCAGCGACCTTTAAAATGACTTCTTTCATGTCGTAGGGTTTATTGGGATCACTAGGGATAATAGTATCCAGAGACATTTCGATTCTGTCGGCCGGATCAACTGTAGGCCATACCGGGGGCTTCTCTTTGTTATTGGCTGGCAGGTAATTGAAAAAATGGCGTAGTTTGGCAAGAGCCTCTACATCATTTTCAAAGGCAAGATCGGCCACACCTGACTTGCTAGAATGAGTAATCGCTCCACCCAACTCTTCAGCGGTAACCGTTTCATGGGTCACTGTTTTAACGACATCTGGGCCGGTAACAAACATATACGAACTGTCTTGTACCATAAAAATAAAGTCAGTGATCGCTGGAGAATAAACCGCTCCACCAGCGCAGGGCCCCATAACCATTGATATTTGAGGTATCACCCCCGATGCCATGACGTTCCGTTGAAACACCTCAGCATAGCCTCCTAAAGAAGCCACGCCCTCTTGGATACGAGCGCCTCCCGAATCATTAAGCCCAATAATGGGAGCGCCGACTTTCATCGCATGATCCATTAACTTACATATTTTCTCAGCATGCGCCTCAGAGAGTGCGCCGCCAAAGACTGTAAAATCTTGGCTAAAAACGAAGACTAATCGGCCATTGATAGTGCCATAACCAATGATTACTCCATCACCGGGAACATGCTGCTTGTCCATATCAAAGTCAGTGCACCGATGCTCAACAAACATATCCCATTCTTCAAAACTATTATCATCAAGCAATAAATCTAGTCGCTCCCGAGCGGTCAGCTTACCCTTAGCATGCTGAGCATCGATACGTTTCTGCCCCCCGCCCAAGCGAGCTAGGCGTCGTTTTTCTTCCAATTCTTCGAGAATCTCATGCATTTTTTCTGCCTCGCAGACGTTAATTATTGAATAAGGTCTAACACTTTCTCAGCTGCATCAGGAATATTGGTTCCCGGACCGAAGATAGCGGCCACACCAATCGCGGTCAGTTCGTCATAGTCCTTGGGCGGTATCACACCACCACAAATCACTATAATTTCTCCTGCACCCTGACTTTTCAGCGACTCTATCATTTGCGGAACCAAGGTTTTATGCCCAGCCGCCTGAGATGAGACCCCCACTACATGAACATCATTTTCAATAGCTTGCCTAGCTGCTTCCTCTGGGGTCTGAAACATGGGTCCAACATCCACATCAAATCCTAGATCGGCAAAGGCCGTTGCTATCACTTTGGCACCTCGGTCATGACCATCTTGACCCATTTTTACCACCAACATTCTGGGTCGTCGACCCTGGAGTTCGGCAAAGTCCTCTACTTTTTGTTTGATTTTCATAAATCCCTCATCACCTTCATAGGCAGAACTATAAACACCACTAATAGATCTAGTTTGGGCTCGGTGTCGACCCCAGACTGCCTCTAGAGCATCACTTATTTCGCCAACGGTCGCCCTTTCTCTAGCCGCTTCAATGGCTAGGGCCAATAAATTACCCTTACCCGTTTTTGCCGACTCTGTCAGCGCAGCGAGTCTAGCATTGCAGGCCGTCAAATCTCGATCGGCGCGCAAACGATTAAGTCGCTCAATCTGGGCAGCGCGCACTGACGAATTATCGATATCCCTTACATCAATCTCAGGCTCTTCACTCAATTGATACTTATTAACCCCAACAATCACTTCATTTCCACGATCAATGGCCACTTGACGCAATGCCGCAGCCTCTTCGATGCGCAATTTAGGCATCCCCGACTCAACCGCCTTGGTCATACCGCCCAGGTCTTCGACTTCATTGATAAGAACAAGAGCCGCTTGGACTAATTCATCAGTAAGGCTTTCAATATAATAAGAACCCGCTAGTGGATCGACCACATTGGTGATGCCCGTTTCTTCTTGAATCACTAATTGCGTATTTCGAGCGATACGTGCGGCAAACTCAGTGGGTAAGCCAAGCGCTTCATCAAAAGAGTTGGTATGCAACGACTGAGTACCACCCAAGACTGCAGACATGCCCTCAATCGTGGTGCGCATAATATTATTGTAAGGGTCTTTACTGGTTAAACTGACGCCAGATGTTTGGCAGTGGGTACGCAGCATTAATGAGCGCTGATCTTTCGGTGAGAACTTCTCCTCCATTAAGGTTGCCCACAAAATACGAGCTGCCCTAAGCTTGGCAATTTCCATAAAGAAATTCATACCAATAGCAAAGAAAAAGGAAAGCCGTGGCGCAAATTTGTCCACATCCATACCGTTATCAATCGCGGTACGCACATATTCAATGCCATCGGCAATCGTATAAGCCAACTCTTGGACATTAGTCGCACCGGCCTCTTGCATATGGTAACCAGAAATAGAAATAGAGTTGAACTTAGGCATAAATTCAGCGCTGTAACTGATGATGTCGGATACGACTCGCATGGAGGGTTCGGGTGGGTAGATGTAGGTATTGCGTACCATAAACTCTTTCAGAATATCATTCTGCAAGGTGCCGCCGAGCTGTTCAGGGGCAACCCCCTGCTCCTGAGCCGCAACGATAAAGCTTGCCATCACTGGCAGCACTGCGCCATTCATTGTCATGGACACAGATACCTTATCAAGCGGAATACTATCGAAGAGTATTTTCATATCTTCAACAGAATCAATAGCAACGCCAGCTTTACCCACGTCGCCCTCCACGCGAGGATGATCAGAGTCATATCCACGATGAGTAGCTAGATCAAAAGCCACCGACAAGCCCTGCTGTCCAGCCGCTAGGTTTTTTCGATAAAAAACATTAGATTCTTCTGCCGTGGAAAACCCAGCATATTGACGAACAGTCCAAGGCCGCCCGGCATACATGGTGGCCTTAGGGCCACGCTTATAAGGCGCAAAACCTGGTAAATTATCCATATGGGCAAGGGCAGCGGTATCTTCAGCTGTATAAAGGGGTTTAACCTTTATGCCTTCTGGGGTCTGCCAAATCATGTCATCAGCCGAGCGACCTTTGGTCTCTTTTTCGACTAAATTTTCCCACTCTCTGACTGTAGGATCTTTTTTATCGGTCATTGCTCTGTCCGCCCTTTAAATCTATCGCTTACCGCTAGATTGCAGTAAATTTTCTAAACTGCACTATGCCGTAGCCCAGAGATAAATAGTAGGTCTATTTACAACACAAAAACTCACATTTATTGCCAAATAGTTAGGTATTTTAGCGATTTTCTGTAATAATATGGAATTAAACTCACAATTTATTTGTTTTTAGGCGGTTCTAATCGACTAGGTTATTTATATGGCCACTATTTGCCAGCATCATGTTGTTGCCTGCCTACATGGGATCCGTGAGCATCGCCTTGCACAGCGCCCAATTTTGGAGCGCGCAGGGATCAACCCAAAGGTCCTAATACGAGAGGGGCAACGTGTGCATACCGAGCAGGTGGCTCGCCTATTCAAAGGTGTCCAAGAGCGTCTAGATGACGAGTTTATGGGTTTTACTCAGCATGGCTGTAAGGTCGGGTTATTCGCTACTATGGGAGAATTGGTTAGCCGTTGCGCAACCCTGGGTGAGCTATTGGGGAAAGCTGTTGATTTTTATAATTTAATCAGCAGCGATATCCCCATGCAGTTAACTGAATCAGACGAAAACGCAATACTGGGCTTCAACATGGATAAGCCCCATCTAGACCCCGATAATTTTATGACAGAGTTTTGGCTAGTCATCTGGCATAGGTTCCCTAGTTGGTATATTGGTGAGCCGATCAGATTACGGGAAACGCATTTCACCTTTAGCCCACCACACCATAGAGATGAGTTGCAGATCATGTTTCCCTCTGAACTGCATTTTAATAGCTTTTCCAATCGCCTCATTTTTGATCGTCACTACCTGGATAAACCGCTGGTAAGATCAGATCAAGAATTGGCTAACTATGTAGAAAATGCCCCGGCAGATGTTATGACCATCCCAGGTTCCGACACTATTTTAGAGGCGCAAATAGAACGCATTATTACCCAGAGACACCCCGATCGCTTAGTTTTTGCCAGTATTCATACATTGGCGCAGGAACTCGGAATGAGCCCTCAAACTCTGCATCGCCGACTAAAAGAGAGCGCGACGAGTTATCAAAAAATAAAAGATAATTTGCGCAGAGAAGTCGCGATACATAAATTAATTCACGAAAAATTATCCGTTGAAAAAGTCTCTGAAGCCGTTGGATTTAGTGAATCTCGCTCTTTTACTCGAGCCTTTAAGCATTGGACGGGGCTGCCACCACGAGAATATTGCAAGCAAAACTCATGACCTCACCCAACAAACCAAGTACCCTGTGAAATCGTCAACCAATAGCGACATGAAATGACCTCTAAAATTAGACTTACCCAATTTAGCCATGGCGCTGGCTGCGGTTGCAAAATTGCCCCAAGCGTTCTTGAGGAGTTCTTAAAGACGGACTTTGTTGCACCACAGGATGATAACTTGCTGGTGGGTAACAGCACTAAGGACGATGCTGCGGTTTATGACCTGGGTGATGGCTCTGGGATAATTAGCACCACTGACTTTTTTATGCCGATTGTGGATGATGCTTTTGAGTTTGGCTGTGTTGCTGCAGCCAATGCGATTAGTGATATCTATGCCATGGGCGGCACCCCCATGATGGCGATCGCAATACTCGGTTGGCCCGTTGATAAATTGGGTCCTGAGGTGGCACAACAGGTTTTGGAAGGCGGCCGCCATGCCTGTAAAGATGCTGGCATTCATCTTGCGGGTGGCCACTCCATTGATACCCAAGAACCCATTTTTGGTTTGGCCGTCACCGGCAAAGTTGATTTGTGTAACCTTAAACAAAACAGCACTGCACACAGTGGCGATAAACTATTTTTAACCAAACCCATTGGTGTGGGCGTTCTAACCACTGCTGAAAAGCAGGGTAAGCTAAAACCTCAACACAGCCGTTTGGCAGTGGAGAATATGATGCGGCTGAATACCGTTGGCGCTATTTTGGGTGCCGTGCCGGGTGTTAGCGCCATGACTGATGTCACCGGCTTTGGTCTGCTTGGCCACCTTTTAGAAGTCTGCCAGGGTAGTGATCTTAGTGCCTCAATTAATGTATCTGCAGTGCCGGTATTAGACGCCGCTGTCACAGACTACATTGCGGTGGGTTGTGTGCCCGGCGGCAGCCAACGCAATTGGCAGAGCATTGCGCAACATATTAGTCCGATTAGTGTTGAGCACCAAGCGTTGCTGTGTGATCCACAGACTAGCGGCGGCCTACTGATTTCAGTCAACCCAGCGGCGGCAGGCGACGTGGCTAGCCTTTTGCAACAGACAGGCTGTTATTGTCAGCCGATTGGTACACTGGCGGATTATGACCCTAACCAACCTACTATTGAGGTGATGGCTTGAGTAAGGACGCACTGCCATCAACTAATGATTATCTGAATTTACTGTTAGAGGGCGTGCCAATGATTGACGTCCGCGCGCCCATTGAAAGCCAAACCGGTGCCCTACCCTTTGCCACTAATTTGCCTTTGATGACCGATGATGAACGTCATCAGGTGGGTATTTGCTACAAAGAGCAGGGTCAGAAAGAGGCCATAGCGCTAGGCCACGAGCTAGTCTGTGGCTCGAGCAAAGAGGCGCGTGTTGATGCTTGGCGGACATTTTTTGTGACTGCCCCAACGGCAGTGTTGTATTGTGCCCGCGGCGGGTTGCGCTCTCAGTTAAGCCAGCAGTGGTTAGACGATGTTGGTATTAGCTGCCCACGGGTCGAGGGTGGCTACAAGTCACTGCGACAATTTATGTTGCAGTATTTGGCCGACTCTTGTGAAACACAAAGCTTTGCTCTGCTGTCTGGTATGACGGGTACGGGGAAAACAGACATTATAAAAACCTTGGCCACCAGTGTCGATTTGGAAGGTGCGGCCAATCATAAGGGTTCTAGTTTTGGCCGGCCCTTAGATGAACAGCCCGCCCAAATTGATTTTGAAAACCAAATAATACTGGACCTAATGCAGGTTCAACATAAATATCCTGGACGTCGTATTATTTTGGAAGACGAGAGCCGTAATATTGGTGGTCGCCACATTTTGCAGCCTCTAACCATTGCTATGGCAGAGAGCCCTATGGCGGTCATTGAGCTACCTTTTGAAGAACGCATTGATAAACTTTGGCAGGAATATGTTGTAGAACGATATCAACAAACCATGGCCTACCATTCAGAAAATGGCGAGCAAGCCTTTGCTGATTACTTAGTTGATAGTCTGTTGCGCGTACAAAAACGGCTTGGTGGTCAGCGCACTAAAAAAATACTCTCTCTCATGGAGGGCGCGATTAAACATCAGCATAATGATCAGTTTGCCAGTCATCGCGGCTGGCTAGAAGCCATTACTGCCGACTATTATGACCCCATGTATCTTTATCAATTAGATAAGCGCAAACAACGTATTGCCTTTCGCGGCAACCACCAAGACGTTATTCAGTGGCTGCACGAAAAGCAATAATGTCTAGCGTGGTTGCATTCTTACACCACCATCTAGGCGGATAGTCTCACCGTTCAGGTAGCTGTTTTCAATAATGTGGACGACCAACTGACCAAACTCAGAAGGTGCACCCAAGCGCTGTGGAAAAGGAATATTGGCAACAATGCCGTCTTGAACATTTTTTGGGGCCGCTAACATAAGCGGTGTCGCCATGACGCCAGGCGCGATGGTATTGACGCGAATACCCGATTTAGACAAGTCTCTAGCCATGGGTAAAGTCATACCAACGATGCCACCTTTAGTTGCAGAGTATGCGACCTGACCCATCTGGCCATCGAATGCGGCAATAGAAGCCGTGTTCACGATAACGCCACGTTCGGTTTTCTCGTCTGGCTCATTTTTCGACATAGCAGCGGCAGCGCAGCGGGACACATTAAAAGTACCGATTAAATTGACCTAAATGACTTTGCGATACAAATCAAGGTCGTGGGGCTGTCCTTCACGATTGACGGTCTTGGCCGCAATACCAATACCCGCACAATTAATACAGACATCAACTCGACCAAGATCTGCCAGAATTGCCTTAAAGGCACTCTCAACGTCAGGCCCATTTGATACGTCAAGCTGCATGTATCGTGCAGACTTAGCACCCAACTCGGTAACCGCCTGCTGTCCGGCACTCGCGTTCATGTCGAATATCACGACCTGCGCGCCGGCATCGACGAGCAACTGAGTCGCTGCACGTCCAAGGCCAGAGGCTCCTCCGGTCACTACTGCCACTTTATCTTGTAGATTCATAATTTTTCCTATGCTCCCTATTATGTTGATTTTTGCACTAAAACAAAGGGCGGAATTACCACCGCCCAGTGTTCAGTTTTACTCTCATACCAGTCTAGCGCTTGCTCGTCATTAATTTCGAATAGTGTCTTGTCAGCCAACCAAGCCTGTACTTTAGTGGTATCGTCTTGATGAAAAGCCACAGCTACCTTAATTAAGTCTGCGGTTTCAGCAACTGCCAATACATTGCCCGCAGCATAGTGCTTTTGCAACTCATGCCAATTGATCTTGGCCGTCTCTGTATTTAGTCGCTGCTCTAAGGCATCTTTTTCGTTTAAAGGTTGTGTCGACATGGTTATTGTTCAAGCTTGTTTTTGGGGGGCTAGCGTAAAGCCCTGAGGATGAGATATCAACTGCCGATCTTTAGGTCTTAGACGGTCCAGTTAACAAAATTTCGTAACAGTTGTAAGCCCACGTCAGCGCTTTTTTCAGGATGAAACTGCACGGCAAACAAATTATTGAGACTTAAAGCCGCGGCAAAGTCCACACCGTAAGCGCAGGTCCCCGCTACGTGAGGATTGTCAGCTAAGGCTGCATAGTAGCTGTGTACGAAATAAAATTGACTACCCTGCTTTATGTCCTGCCAAAGAGGATGATCGATGGTTTGTTGCACATTATTCCATCCCATGTGCGGCACCTTAAGTCTATCGCCTTGAGTATCTTGATGATTCTGACCGAAGAACTTAACGTTGCCTGGCAATAACCCAAGACAATCAACGCCTTTGTTTTCCTCACTATGCTGCAGCAATGCCTGCATTCCTACGCAGATTCCTAACACTGGTTTCTCTTTAGCTGCCTCGCTGACGACATCACCAACCTTGAGCCGTTGTATCTCAGACATACAGTCACGAATTGCGCCGACACCTGGAAACACCACCCTATCAGCTCTGGATACTACTTTAGCGTCTGATGTCACAGACACCAATGCTTTGGGGCACACGTGCTCTAGGGCTTTGGCAACGGAATGAAGATTGCCCATTCCGTAGTCAATGACAGCGATATGGTTAGACGAAGTGCTCATAAGTGTCTCAACACCGTGATTACAGTAAACATCCGTAAGCCGTTAGCTATAGGTGCCCCTTGGTAGACGGCAAAACCCCCGCCATACGCTCATCCACAGAGGCAGCCATACGGATAGCCCGACCAAAGGCCTTGAATATAGTTTCAACCTGATGGTGAGCATTGGCGCCCCCGAGGTTGTCGATGTGTAGGGTAACTAGGGCATGATTGACAAACCCTTGGAAAAATTCACGGGTTAAATCAACATCGAAACCGCCGACTTGGCTACGCACAAAATCTGCTTTCATAATTAGACCGGGACGGCCTGAGAAATCCAAGACAACTCTCGATAAGGCTTCGTCTAAAGGGACATAAGCGTGCCCATAACGTGTTAACCCCTTTTTATCGCCAATGGCCTCGGCAATCGCCATACCCAAAGTAATGCCAATATCTTCTACCGTGTGATGATCATCAATGTGAGTATCACCGGTAGCTTGGATATCAAGATCAACCAAACCATGCCGAGCAATTTGATCGAGCATGTGATTTAAAAATGGCACTGGTGTTTCAAGATTCGCCTTGCCTGTGCCATCCAAATTAACACTAATGGTAATCTGTGATTCCAGTGTATTGCGTGTCACAGTAGCAGTACGCTGAGTCATCTAATTCTCCAGTTTGATGTTTCAAGGCGCGCAGTATACCTGAAAGTAACCTATTTTTTCGACCCATTAGTAGCTTTTAGGGCTACTAGACTAATTAGCACTCAGGACACAAACATCGCATTAAGGTACCATACCGCCTGTATTTATTGTGGTTTAAAATGCCACTGTATGGAGTGATCTAGCTTGTCTAAACTGACTAAATGGTTATTGGCCACTGGCCTGACAGTGGCTGCTGTGGCTGCCTTGTTAACGCTGGCGTTAAACAGCTTAGTTGACCCCAACGACTATAAATCTGACATCGAGAATGCTGCCAACAAAAATGGTATTACCTTGTCCATTGAGGACAATTTGGTACTTAACGTTTTCCCAAAACTAGGTATTACTGTTGAGAACATTAAGTTCTCAGACGGCCAAAGTATCGTAGGCCAAATACCCAAATTAGACATCACTTTAGGGTGGCTGGCATTGTTAGGTGGCAATATCAGCGAAACAAACCTGCCTATTGATTCAATCAGCCTTGCAAAGGGGACCCTGCAATATTCCCCTAATACTCTCGTGCCAGTTCAGTTTGACCAGATAGAATTGAACATTAATGATCTTTCGCTTAACGGTAATGACTTCCAGATCAACCTATCGGCACAAGCACTAAACGGCTTAAACTTGTCGCTTAGAACCACGGCTCAAGTTAATATTGAGGACCAAAAGTTAAGCCGTATCGCGGCTCGTAACTTCACGTTTATAGCCGATCAGGTTACTCTAAAAGGCAACGTTGAAGCTGATCTTACGACTCAAGAAGTTAGAGGCAGTCTAGCCAGTTCTTCAATAAACCTGCGACAACAGATTTCTAGAATTCAAAAGCGCCTGCCCATTTTTATGGTGCCTTCAATGTCCAGCGACAAGGCTCTCAGTGAGGTTAGTTTTAATAGTGAGTTCAATGTTAACCCTTGGGGTTACTCCCGCTATGTGCATGAACTGGTGCTGGATGGACAAACATTTGCTATCGATATCACCGCCGATCAAAGCACTAACAAGATGGCGATGTCTCTCAAGGGTGATAGCCTTAGTTTAGCGGACTATATGCCAAAATCGCCTCAAGACCCTGAGGACATTAACCAAGCACCAGTGGCCATTTTTGCCCCTCTGGCTATACCATTTATCTTGTGGCGCGGAGAAAGCAATATAGAACTGGCCATCAATAGTATTCAGTTGGATTCCTTCGTCGTTAATAATGTCTATGCCAATGCATCCGGTTATCTTAAGGTGCTAGAGCTCACCTCCTTTAATGCCGATCTATTTGGTGGTAACGTTAATGCTGTTGCAACGCTTGACCTAAGTACCTCCACCCCGCGCTTCAATCTGGAATCCGCGATTTACGATATTGATCTAGCTCAGGCGTTCCAAGCCCTGTCAGACACTCAAGACTTAACTGGCTATTTTAATATGGACACGTCGTTGGAAGGTTCTGGCACAAATATTTATGAGATTCAAAATTCTCTGGTAGGTAATGGTCAATTTAAGGTGGTAACGCCCTTCTATAGCGGAGTAAACATCGAGGAAACTATTTGCCAGGCCACTGCCTTATTAGGTAGCGGCAGCAATTCACCTCAACAATGGCCTGAAGGAACACAGCTAAATGATATTGACGGTGTCCTAGGGTTTACTAACGGAAAAATTATGCTAACTAATATGACAACCGGCACTGGCAACCTAAAAATTACCGGCCAAAGTCAGATTCAGATGGTGGAACAAAGCTACATTCTAAACGCCAAAGCTATACTGACAAGCGCTACTAGCAGTAATAACGGGTGTTCGGTTAACAAGCGGTTACAAAATCAAGTTATTCCGTTTTCTTGTAAGGGTAGCTTCGGCGCTAACAAGCGCTCAATACAATCTAACTGCGCCCCAGATCAGAAAGCCATTGGTCGATTATTGAAAAACACCCTAATACAGCAACTCGGTGAAAAGTATCTCACAACACCCAACAATGGAGCGCCCATTAATGGCGACTCAATCCAAAACGCTTTAAAAGACTTCTTTAAGAAAAAATTAGGCGACTCGTGAGCCCTAATGAGTTTCAGACAGTGGTTCTTAATTGGTTCGACCAACATGGTCGTACACACCTACCCTGGCAACAGGACATCTCTGCTTACCGAGTATGGGTGTCTGAGATCATGTTGCAACAAACGCAAGTAAGTACAGTCATTCCTTATTATTTGCGGTTCATGAAAAGTTTCCCCAGCGTTCAAGATCTAGCTGCCGCACCGCTAAACGAAATACTGCATCATTGGACGGGTTTAGGCTATTATGCTCGCGCTCGTAACCTGCACAAAACTGCTCAGCAGGTGAGTGCTGACTTAAAGGGCAACTTTCCAAGTACGGTTGACCAACTATGTGAGCTGCCCGGCATTGGCCGCTCCACGGCGGGAGCCATTAGCGCCATCGCATTTCATCAAAAAGCTGCCATATTAGATGGCAATGTAAAGCGCGTACTGGCGCGCTTTGCCGCCATTAGTGGTTGGCCCGGTAAAACCGGCGTAATGAATACGCTCTGGACCCTTGCCGAAAGCAACACCCCAGGCCAGCGAATTGCGGATTATACTCAGGCAATGATGGACCTTGGGGCCACTCTCTGCACACGGTCATCTCCTGATTGCCCGGCTTGCCCGCTTAGTAAAACATGCGTTGCCTATCACCAAGGTAACCCTCAAGACTATCCCGGTAAAAAACCTAAGAAAACTATTCCGATTAAAAAGACATGCTTCCTTATGATTAATAATGACAAAGGCGAGTTCTTACTGAAGCAAAACGAACCAATGGGTATCTGGGGCGGCCTATGGGTATTTCCTCAGTGTGATAACACAGATGACATTGACCGGACTTTAGGGGAACTTGGCATTAACTCCCAAGGGTACAGCGTGCTAGATGCAAAACGTCATACCTTTAGCCACTTCCACCTTGACTATCAGCCCATTCAAGTGATTATGGCCACCGCTGGCATTGTTCAAAATAAGGTCTGTGAGAAAGACAATCAGGTCTGGTATAACCCACAAAAGCCTATATCATTAGGCATGCCTGCGCCTATTAAAGCCCTATTCAACGGCCTTAATCTGTAGGCATATTATGATTATCAAATGAGGTTGTTATGCCACGCACTATTTTATGTAGAAAACTAAAAAAAGAACTCCCGGGGCTAGATATGCCGCCCTTCCCTGGCCCCAAGGGTGAGGAGATATTCAACACCATTTCTAAAGAGGCTTGGGCTGAGTGGATGACTCATCAGACGACTCTGATCAATGAATTACGTCTTAATATGATGGACGTATCGGCGCGAACCTACCTCTCAGAACAGCGAGAAAAGTTCTTTAATGGCGAGGAAGTGGATCAAGCCGAAGGATACGTCCCACCGACCGAATAATTCCTTGACGAACAGCAGATCAAACGCTTTAATACGCGCCTCTCGCGCAAGCGTCAAAGTGTTGTAATGCCCAGATAGCTCAGTTGGTAGAGCAAAGGATTGAAAATCCTTGTGTCCCTGGTTCGATTCCAGGTCTGGGCACCATTATCAACAAAGCCTTAGCAACTGCTGGGGCTTTTTTGTTTCTCTTGTAACCATTCTGCTTCGGACTTACTATTTAATAATCTTAACGATTTTGAATCGTCCAAACATCGCAAATGTATGCGGAGTATTTAGTGAAGACTGTCGAATACGGCACTAAGACCGGCACATTAGTTGTATATTTTCATGGCGTTCCGGGTGCTATTAAAGAGTGCGCAGTGTTTGACAAGCACGCACAAGAACACAACCTTAGAATTATCAGCTTAGATAGATTTTCGATAAAAGACGCAGTGGATCAGGATTGTTATTACCAGCAGATAGCAAGCGAGATTAAGCGTATTATTGGCGACGAGCCATTAGATATCATTGGCTTTTCCATAGGCGCTCATGTCGCCCTTGAGGTTGGCGTAATTTTGCGTGAACAGGTTCGTAATATCCACTTAGTTTCATCTGTTGCTCCCCTGCACAAGGGAGACTTTATAGATCATATGGCAGGTGGATCGGTCTTTACATTGGCCAAGGAAAGTCCTGTTTTTTTCAAGTTATTAACCTTCTGTCAAAAAGTGATGGCGATGCTAGCACCGTCGTTGCTTGTGCGCCTGCTCTTTGCAAGTGCTACTGGACAAGATCGTGGACTTATTAAACAGCCTGAATTTATAAGCTACATCACCTCTGTGATAAAACACTGCTTTCAAGCTGGCACTGAGGGCTACATGCGCGATATAAAACACTATGTCACTTGGCTAGGTTATTTTGATGCGTGCATAAGCAATGTGCAGATATGGCACGGCACCGACGATAATTGGTCGCCATTCTCCATGGCGACCACACTCCACAAATCTATACCCAGTGAGACTAAGCTTGAGGCGATGCAGGGTTTATCACACTATTCATGTTTGTTTTCTGCCGCACCAAAAATATGCATGCGGTTGCGAAAGGTTAGCTAGACGCTTTTTGGTGGCTCTAATTGTAGTTTATCTGGCAAGAGGTTATTGTAGGCCGAATTTATTCATTAATATCTCAGGCACTCTCATAAAAATCGCATTAACCACCACAGTATTACTCCTGACAGCCGCACAAAGCTATGCTGTTGAGATCAATGACGAGATACAGGGCTCCGTATCCTTAGACGAATTGGAATATCTCGAGGAGGATCAGTCGACGGCTTGGTCGAGCAACTTCTCACTGGCCACTGATGCACACCAACTTAATCTGGTCTCCGAGGGAAAACGCACAAGCGATGGACTGGAGGGGCACGAGCTACGGGCCTACTACTCAAAGGCTCTTTCATCGAAAGTAGGCATCAACCTGGGCTGGCGTGGCGACCTCAACCCCGGTGCTAGCCGGGACTGGTTTTTACTTGGTGTTTCCTGGAAAGCGCCGTATGAACTGGAAATAGACACATCCCTGTTCGCGGGAAGCAACGGCAGGTTGGGACTACGACTGGAAGTGGAACGCGGCTACCAGATCATGTCCTCCTTGCTGCTGGGGGCAAAGCTCAAAGCAAATTTCCACAGCGAGAATGATATTCAAACCGGTACCGGTTCAGGCTTATCTGAGTTGGAGCTTGGACTGCGATTGTCCTACGAGGCCTCGCCATTATTCTCCCCTTATGTCGGGATAGTCTGGGACAGGCCCTACGGTAAAACAGCCCATTTCGCGCGCGCTGACGGTGGACACGAGGGCAATGCGCAGTTCCTGATGGGTTTAAGTTTGACGTTTTAATCTATATTAGAAAAGTCTCAGCTGGTGCCGGGGCTTTTTACTTTTAGGTGTTTTTATTGAATTCGTTAATCAACTTAATGACTAATAGGGATGCTTATCTTGCCCGAAAAAACAGTGGCATAAACCTTGATGTCTTTAATGGTTTGAGGCTCTACCCGTATTGGATTTTGGTTCAAAATAACAAAATCAGCTTGTTTACCGACCTCAATAGAGCCAATTTCGTTTTCTAAATTTATTGTTCTTGCGGCGCTAATGGTGACTCCTTTTAGAGCGGTATACACATCTATTTTCTGATCGGCCGAATAGACTAAGCCTTCTGAGGCAATGCGATTAACGGCCGTCCAAACTAAAGTGAGCGGCTCTATGGGCGCCATGGAGAAGTCTGAATGAAAGGAGACGGGCACGTTGCGATCTGTTAGAGATTTGATACGCACTAGATTGTGCGCACGCTCTTCACCCAAGCCAAATTCGGCGTATTTATCGGCCAGCGCCCATAGATAAAACGGGTTGACCGATGCTTCAATACCTAGATTGGCAATTTTTGCTGCCTGCTGGTCGTCAAAATAACCCATGTGATGCAAGGTGAGGCGGTGATCTTGACGTGGATCGCTTTCCTGCAAAACGGCCACTGTGTCGATAACCTGCTGTATACCTTTGTCGCCATTAGCATGGATGTGCAGCTTATAGTCACCGCGCCAGTAATCAGTTATTTGCTGAGTTAAGTCCTCAAGTGGCGTCATCCACTCGCCATGATGACCATCTAGATAACCGTCTTTCATTTGCATTAACTGAGAGTAAATAGCGCCGTCGGCAAATAACTTAACTTGCTTAGGAAGGAATTGAAGATTGTTGGTGTTGTATTTTGACGGCAGCGTATCTATCAAGTCCATGGCTTTTTGGTTGTCGCCAAGGCTGCGATAGAGTTTGGTGCCGCTGGCAATAAGGTAAACATTAAATGGTGGCTGTTGGGCCATATAATGGCTTAAAAGACCCAATTCTGCTTTAAAGTCCGTTCCAGAGCCTGGTTCAGCAATGGTAGTGATGCCATTCTTTTGAATGAGTTGCGACATTAGATCAAGCCCCAGCATATATTTTTGCGAGCCAGCTAAAAAGGGGACGACTTTCGGGGCGATATTCATCCAACCACTTTCAAAGAAGTGGCCTTTTACCCAATTAACTTGAGGATTGTCTTTAAACTCTTCAGCGTTAAGACCTATGAGCTCTATGGCCCTATCATTAAAGAAAATCTCATGAAACGACCGATGTATAACTGCCACTGGCTGGTCGGGGGCTAAGCGATTTAGAAGTTCGCGACTAAGGTCACCGTGCCACAGCTGGTGATAACCCCAAATCATAAATAGGCTATTGCTATCTGCATTTTCTCTAACACTGTTGCGGTTAATGCTCTCTTCCAGACGTTTCTTATAGCCCGTTGGATCTCTGACCCCTTTCTTGGTGACATTGGGAAACACCCAATCGAAGGGAGCTATAATCTCATTAGGCAGGACAAGCGCTGCAATAGATGGATGCACGTGAGGTTCGATAAAACCAGGCATTAGGGTTTTACCTTTTAGGTCGAATTTACTGGCTTTAGCAAAGCTTTGCATAGCGTCAGCAAGGGTGCCGGTAAAAACAATTTTGCCATCTAGCTCAGCCACAGCTTCTATTTGCCTGAGGGATTCGCCGGCCATGGTGACAATATCACCGCCGTGATAAATAACACCTCCTGTATTTTCAGCGCGTGCGGTCGTTAATTGTTGCTGACTGTCGCAACCGACCAACCCAAAAACAACACAGAAAAGAAACAAAAGTAGTAACTTATACCTTAGACCCACACCCGTCATGAACACGCTCCCTTAGTATTTCTTATATTTTTTAATCAAGCATCAGGCTCTGATGTTGATTGCACCTCTGCACTTGGATCTGCGTTTATACGCTTACCTGCGCCGAGCATGACGCCTATCCAACGAGTTTCGGCTTGATTTTCTAAGGCGATTTTCAACATGATGGTCAGCGGAATTGACAATAACATACCCACTGGACCCAACACCCAACCCCAGAGCACCAAAGATACAAACACGACTAAGGGTGATAGGTTAAGACCTCGACCCATCCAGCGCGGCTCAACCGCATTGCCCATAATAAGGTTGACGGCAACAAAGCCCATCAAAGTTAAACCAGCCTCAAACGGGCCAAGCTGGACCAGAGCCAATAGCACGGCGGGTACTGCTGCAATAAAAGACCCAACTGTCGGTATGAAATTCAGTAAGAAGGCGATCAAGCCCCATAAAATCGCGTAGTCGACACCAAGGATACTCAACCACACAAAAATGATTAGGCCTGTTAAAAAGCTAATAGCCGCTTTGATAGCTAAATAGCTGTGAACACTATCAGAAAATTTTCTCAACCATTCTTGGGAGTCAGCACTGCCTCGGGCACTGCGAAGTTTTTCGCCAAAACTAACATTTTCGGCAAGAATAAAGATCACGGTGAGCAAAATCATAAGAGTATTGGTCATGACATTGCCAAAGGAAGCTAAAGTGCTACCCACTATCCCCATGACGGCGCCAGGGTCGAAACTGCTACTCCACTGTTCCGCACCAATGGTGACACCACGAGCACTCAACCATTGCTGGATATTTTCGCTCATTATCGATAATTTAGCGGCGTAGACAGGGCTATCTTGACGAAAATCATCAACAGATGAGCCAATGACTGCGGCTAAAATAATGCCGACGGCTAAAACCAAGCTAATCACCAAGAAAATTGCAATACCTGATGGGATCCGCAGACCTTTTAACCAACCTAAAACCGGCGACACGATCATCGCGATGAACACAGCCAGCAAAAACGGTACCAAAAGAGACCCAGCCATCTTCAGTCCCGACACTACAATGACAAAGGCAGCGGCAACAACCAAAAATCGGGAAAATGGGGATGTCTGTTCATTCATTGGGCTACTCCGGTTAATAAAAACGTTTTGCAAGTGTTAAATAGCATTAATTGGCGACTATAACACTACCACCTAGTGGCTTTGAACCATCATAACCTCTATTGTTCATCTTAATAGACTAAAAATGAACTGTATTGTTTGTAAGAGCAATCGAGTTATGTCTTTTACAATAAGGGGAAGAGCGCCAGTTTCAGCGACGTCAACATCTATTATGTAAGTGAATACTTACTTATTATTGTGTCGACCTACCCTTGACTCGGATGCTTACCGATATATTGCTTATAGTAGGCCCTTATAAATGCCAAATCTGCCTCATTATCGCCCGTCGGCTGAAAGAGATGGCCAATGACCAATCGCTTGCCGGGAAAGTCAAAGCCAAACAGTAGAATTTCACAATCCAGGTCATTGGCTAAACGTAAGAAACCTGTTTTCCATCTAACTACTTTTTTTCGTGTTCCTTCTGGTGCCAATCCGAGCGCAACCCCACCTTCTATTCTCGACAACTCTACAACGCTCTCCACAATACCCTTTGGGTCAGCGCGATTTATCGGTATACCTCCCAGCCACTCCATAAACCAGACAATACCAGGCTTAAAGATAGTGTGCTTTCCAAGCCAACGTATACGTAGGTTTAAACCCAAAACGGCTGCCATAGCGAAGACGAAATCCCAGTTTGATGTGTGAGGCGCAGCTATGATCAACACCCGTTTAACATCTGGAATCACGCCGTCCACACGCCACCCAAAAAGATTAAGAACGGTTCGACCAAGCCAACGACTAAGGAGACCACGGTTTCCACGAAGATGCGCAGGTACTTGATCTGGGTGAACTGAATATTGGTGTTGCTTCATTCGGCTAGCCTTTCAATTTCTATTATTTTTATTAGCTTAGAGTATCTTATCGAGCTTTGTGCGGATGAACGTAATAGATAGGCTATTTTATCAAGACTAAAAATTAAACTCTAATGAGTCAACCCATCCTCACTGCCCAAAGATCTCGAATTTTACCGTACCAGAATATTTTTATTGCGTTTTGTAAGTGAGCATTCACTTACATTTTATATGCTTTTGCTTAAACGATCAAAACTGATCCTTATGAATCCCTTGAAACTGATCGTAATATTGCTTAATAGCCACTAAGTCGCAATCATTGTCTCCGCTGGGATGATAAAGATCACCGATCACAATGGTTTTGGTCGGAAAGTTAATAGCCACCATAAGAATAGGACAATCTAACGCCTTAGCAAGTCGCAGAAAGCCTGTCTTCCATTTAACTGCTTTTTTACGAGTCCCCTCTGGCGTTACACCAATGACAACGCCCTTACCTTTTTTTGCCAACCGCACAACGTTTTCAACTATTGCTTGAGGTCGAGTCCTATCAGTTGGAATTCCACCGAGCCACTCCATAAACCAAACAACACCTCTCTTGAAGATAGTATGCTTAGCCAACCAACGCATCCGTAGATTGAGACCCAAAATGGTCGCCATAGCTAAGACAAAATCCCAGTTTGAGGTATGAGGCGCTCCGATCACTAACAATCGCTTTAAGTCTGGTATCTGACCCTCAACCCTCCAACCCAAAATGGTTAAAACGGTGCGTCCCAACCAGCGGGATAATACACCACGATTAGCCCGCAAATGCAGTGGTGTTTGGTCTTGGTGAACAGTAGCCCTCTTGGTACCCATAATTAACCTCAGTTAGCTAAGACAAATGTACACGCTAGTGTTCGCGAGTGGCACGAAACGCAATCTCTGGATGACGCTCTTCTGCAAGAGATAAATTAACTCGAGTTGGCGCTAGATACGTCAAATGACCACCACCATCAAGGGCTAGGTTATCTTCTGCTTTATCCCGAAAAGCCTCTAGTATTTTGTGATCATCAGATTCAGTCCAGCGAGCTGTATGTACATTGACTGGCTCATAGATAGCTTCTACACCATATTCTTCGCGAAGTCGGTAGGCAACCACATCAAACTGTAGCTGTCCAACCGCTCCAACGACGACATCATTGTTACGAAAGGGAAAGAAAACCTGTGTACTACCTTCCTCAGACAGTTGCCGAATGCCATTTTGTAGCTGCTTGGACTTTAACGGGTCTCTAAGACGAATTCGCTTGAATAACTCGGGTGCAAAGTGTGGAATACCACTAAACTTGAGTGTTTCGCCCTCAGTAAAAGTATCACCAATTTGTATTGACCCATGGTTGTGAAGGCCGATAATATCGCCAGCCACAGCTTCTTCGACAGAGATTCTCTCACCCGCTTTAAAACTGAATGCATCTGCGATACGTACGTCTTTACCCGTACGGACGTGCTTCAATTTCATGCCTTTGGTATATTTACCTGAGCAGATTCGTAAGAAAGCGATTCGATCCCGGTGTTTCGGGTCCATATTAGCCTGGATCTTAAACACAAACCCGCTGAATTTCGCTTCACTTGAGACAACTTCACGCTCCGCAGCCTGCCTCGACTGAGGTGCTGGCGCCCAACGCACAAAATAATCTAGCATTTCACGAATGCCGAAATTACCCAGGGCAGTACCAAAAAATACCGGCGCAAGCTGTCCCGATAGGAATTCATTCATATCAAAAAGGTTAGTTGCTCCTTTCACTAGCTCTAGCTCTTCCAAAACAACGTCAGCATAGTCACCCAAGGCTTCACGCGCCTCAGGAGATTCTAATCCTTGCACCTGTATGTCATCAGTTAAAGTATGACCTTTTCCCTGCTCGTAAACATGGATCGTATCGGTATAAAAATTATACACACCACGGAATTCACGGCCCATACCAATCGGCCAGTTGATTGGTGCGGCTTTAATTTTAAGTATTGCTTCAATTTCATCGAGTAAATCAATAGGATCCCGGATATCACGATCCATCTTATTAACGAAGGTTAATATCGGCGTGTCACGCAAACGACAGACGTCCATCAACTTAATGGTTCGGGCTTCTACACCTTTAGCGCCATCGATGACCATAAGGGACGAATCTACTGCGGTGAGGGTGCGATAGGTATCTTCAGAGAAGTCTTCGTGCCCAGGAGTATCGAGTAAATTTACGGTACAGTCTTGATAGGGAAATTGCATGACCGATGATGTCACAGAAATTCCGCGCTCTTTTTCCATTGCCATCCAATCGGAAGTAGCATGGCGATCGCTTTTGCGCCCTTTCACTGTTCCCGCTACCTGAATAAGATTACCGAGCAACAATAGTTTCTCGGTGATGGTAGTTTTACCAGCATCTGGGTGCGAAATAATAGCGAATGTGCGCCGATCGGAAACGTGATGACTCATGGTCTTTTTTACGCATCTATAAAAGTGCCGCATTATAGCTTTGTCAGAGTCTTGGGTCAGCTAATAATAGTCTAGGATTAAAATCAATCTCATCTATTTGATGTCGCGTATAATATAGGAAGATTCACATATAAGCTGTTAACGTAAGATAGTGCTTCACCCACCCAATTTCACATTATTAAGTGTAAAGATATCAAAGGCCGAAAATCAAATGCAGTATAAAGGTCAAACAGACTACGATCACAAAGGTCCGGCACCAAAGCAAGGCGTTATACTTTGCAACTTAGGCACGCCAGATGCGCCACAAACATCCGACCTTCGCCGTTATTTAAAACAATTCTTAAGCGACCCTCGTGTTGTAGAAGTTCCTCGACTACTTTGGTGGCTAATCCTAAATTTGGTGATTTTGCGGCTTCGCCCGCGGCGTTCAGCCAAACTCTATCGTAGTGTATGGACAGAGAAGGGGTCTCCATTACTGGTTAATGCGCAGGCACAAGTCGATGGTGTTCGCAAGCTCCTGAACGAAAAGCAAGGCAAGGACGTGCCAGTAGTTCTGGGAATGCGCTACGGCAACCCCTCAATCGAATCGGCGATTAATAAACTTAGCGCTCAAAATGTCAGGAATATTACTGTGTTGCCACTTTATCCTCAATATTCTGGGGCGACCACAGGCTCAACCTTTGACGCCATCGCTGACGTTTTCAAACGAACTCGGTGGGTCCCCGAGTTGCATTTTGTTGGCGGCTATCACC
This sequence comes from Porticoccaceae bacterium, assembly GCA_018654575.1. Classification (GTDB taxonomy): domain Bacteria; phylum Pseudomonadota; class Gammaproteobacteria; order Pseudomonadales; family Porticoccaceae; genus HTCC2207. The sequence continues at coordinate 26,568 of JABILI010000003.1, read as the reverse complement.
AATCAGACGCATTTATTAAAGCTCTGTGCTCGAGTATCAGCCGGCATATCGACGCCCATGGCCATCCGGACAAACTTATATTTTCTTATCATGGCACCCCGGAACGATATCTCAAAAACGGCGATCCATATCATTGCCTATGCCACCAGACCACTCAATTGGTTGCCGAGAAAATGAATTTGACTGAAGATAAGATTATGACCACTTTCCAGTCACGCTTTGGCCGCGAGCCTTGGCTGCAACCCTATACTGATAAAACACTGGAGACTCTGCCAAGTGCAGGGGTTAACCATGTGGCTGTTATATGCCCCGGTTTCTCATCTGATTGCCTAGAAACCATTAAAGAGATCAATATTGAAGCCCGTGAAATTTTCTCGAGCGCTGGTGGGGAGAAGTTTCATTACATACCTTGCCTCAACGACGACTCAGAGCATATTGAAGCTCTTGCCCAGATTGTTGATCAATATCTCAGTATCTAGCCGGTATCCTACAGGTAGCCGCCAAAAAGCTATTTTCTAACGCTAATAATATGTTTATCGCTGTCGGCCACGGAAAATTGGGCATTATATTCACGCTAGACGTATAATACTGAAAATGAAGACACTCAGTTTTCCTAATTAAGCGCCGTGCAAAACATTGAAAAAGATTAACATCAAAGCCTATATGGCAACCGTTGGAGCGGCGGCGCTTGAGTCGTCAAGAGTCATAGCCCACGCCACCACAGAGACTAAAAATAAGGCTCTAGCGTCGATTGCGGAGCATCTTAGTGATGATCGCCAAAATCTATTATTAGCAAATCTTCTCGACATGGATAAAGCCTTATCCAATGAGCTAGATGCAGCCCTATTAGACCGGCTCGAACTTAATAATGAACGCATTGACGCCATGATCGAAGGGTTACATCAAGTTGCGTCGCTATCCGATCCTGTCGGTGAAATGACTGACCTCGGTGTTCGTCCTAGCGGGATTAAATTAGGTAAAATGCGCACGCCTATTGGTGTAATCGGTATCATTTATGAATCACGGCCTAATGTCACTATTGATGCTGCGAGTCTATGTTTAAAAGCTGGAAACGCGACCATATTACGTGGCGGCAGTGAGGCTATTCACTCTAATCAAGCCATTGCCGATTGTATTAAAAAAGGTCTAGATGATGCCGGCTTACCTCAAGGGGTAATTCAAATTATTAGCACGCCTGACCGCGATGCGGTCGCAGAGTTAATAACCATGACCGATTATGTGGATGTAATTATTCCTAGAGGCGGCAAAGGGCTTATACAAAGACTAATAACTGACGCTCGAGTGCCTATGATTAAACATCTAGATGGTAACTGCCACGTCTACATAGATGATCATGCCGATTTAAAAAAGGCCGTAGATATTGCTATTAATTCCAAAACACATCGTTACGGCGTGTGTAATGCTATGGAATCACTGGTTATCGCTAAGTCTGTTGCTGACAAAATACTACCTAAACTAGCCGCTATGTATACGACAAAACAGGTTGAATTGAGGGGTTGTAAAAAATCACGAGCTATCGTAAGCACGATAAATGAGGCCCGGGAAGAAGACTGGAGCGAAGAATTTCTCGCTCCTATTTTGGCGATTAAAATCGTAGACGGCCTCGACCACGCTATTAAGCATATCAATCACTATAGCTCTAAGCATACCGAAGCTATCGTCACCGAAAACGATCAAAACAGTCGCAGATTTTTAGCTGAAATCGATTCAAGTTCGGTGATGATTAATGCCTCAACACGGTTTGCTGACGGCTTCGAATATGGTCTGGGAGCTGAAATCGGAATTTCCACTGATAAAATTCATACTCGCGGCCCTGTGGGCTTAGAGGGGCTGACCTGTCAAAAATGGGTGGTGTTTGGCGATGGACAAATCCGACAATAGCATGGCAGTAGCTATATTTGGTGGGACCTTCGACCCTATTCATAATGGTCATTTAACGATTGCTAGCGACCTGGCCCAATTGCTCGATGTTAATGAAGTAAGATTGGTACCATGTGCTTATCCGCCTCATCGCGGCGAGCCAAATGTGGACACTGAGCATCGACGAGCAATGTTGGCAACGGCCTTGAGTCACACTAACGCGCCGCTGATTATTGATGACATTGAATTACGAAGATCGACACCAAGTTACAGCATTGATACTGTTAAACTACTGCGCAAGGACATTGGTGCCGATGTTCCTTTGTTTATGTGTATTGGCATGGATGCACTGAGCGAACTAGATAGCTGGCATCAGTGGCAGCAGATTTTAGATTTTTGCCACATTGCTGTTTCGTCGCGACCCGGTTACAAGCACCCTGATGCGGGCCCTCTATCTGAATGGATTGCCTGTCACCGTAGTGACGATTTGAGTGCAACACAAAGGAAGCCAAGTGGGTGCATCTATTTTTGCGAACTATCTATGTTAGATATTTCATCAACGAACATTAGAGTAAAGCTAGGTAAAGGGGATAAAGTTGACCTCATGCTGCCTGACTCAGTAATTAGCTATATCCAAAAAAACCGTTTATATGAGTAACCCTGTACTATGAAAAAAGATCTCCACGAAATAATTATTTCTGCCCTTGAAGATGTTAAAGCTCAAGATATTATAAGCATTGATGTTACAAAATTAACCGGCATTATGGACACCATGGTAATCGCGAGTGGCAACTCTAGCCGCCAAGTGAAATCTCTGGCCAACAATGTAGCTGTCGACGCCAAAAAGGCTGGATTCACGGTGATTGGAATGGAGGGTGATGACGTTTCAGAATGGATATTGGTCGATTTTGGAGATGTTATTTTACATGTCATGTTACCCACAACTCGGGCATTCTATGATTTAGAAAAATTATGGTCTTTGCGCCCAGATGATCGCCCTTTAAACGCGGATGCCGAGGCAGAGGCTGCAATGTTGGGTTCGCCACCTATTGGTCAGGATTAATTTGAAACTACGTGTTCTTGCGGTCGGAACGCGAATGCCTGCATGGGTCGAAACAGGATGTCTTGAATATAGTAAACGCATGCCGCCTGAACTGCGCATCCAAACCACTGAAATAGCGCTTGGTCCACGAGGTAAACGTCAGTCATCAACCAAAGCAATAGAAATTGAAGGCCAATCAATTTTAAAGGCTCTAAATGATAAGGATTTCGTCATCGCACTTGACGTGTTGGGCAAAACTATGACAACCGAAAGATTAGCCAGCAATTTAGCAAGTTGGCAAATGGATGGTCGAGATGTTAACTTACTGATTGGTGGCCCGGATGGTCTCTCACTTGACTGTCTAGCCAGGGCTAATATGCGCTGGTCTCTATCGGATTTAACGCTTCCCCACCCTTTAGTGCGCATTGTACTAATGGAGCAGCTTTATAGGGCATGGGCGATTAATGCTAACCACCCATACCATCGTAATTAGGTGTTTGGATAGACAATAATGATACATAAGGAAGCTTTTTCAGACCCTGTTCGCGAAAGAAAAATATTTGCTAGGCGGCTTATATCCTCTATGTTTATCATGCTATTCATGGGACTGATCATTATTTCTAGGTACTTTGATTTGCAGGTCAATCAGTTTCAAAATTTTGCAACGGACTCGGATAATAACCGTGTACATGTGCGGCCAGCAGCGCCCACTCGAGGTATTATCTATGATCGGAACGGGGAGATTCTCGCCGACAACAGGCCCACATCTAATCTCTCTATTATTCGAGAGCGCGCTGATGACCTAGACCAGTTAATCAACAAAATTGGCTCATTAATAACCCTTACCGACAACGATACCAAACGTTTTTATAATCGATTAAACCGACGAAAGCCCTTTGAACCGACGCCACTAAAGTTTAATTTAACTGAAAAAGAACAGGCAATTTTAGCTGTCAATCAGCACATCTTAGGCGGCACGAAGATCAGTGCAAAATTGACTCGATTCTATCCCAAGAACGATCTTTTTACTCATGTCGTAGGCTATGTTGGCCGGATTAACGAAAGTGAAAGTAATGTCATCGATCCTATCAATTACAGCGGCACCGACTCCATCGGCAAAATTGGGGTCGAGAAATTTTACGAGGAATCTCTGCTCGGAGAAGTGGGTAGCGATCATGTAGAAACTAATGCCAGAGGCCGAGTGATGCGGGTTATTGATCACGTCAGCCCTGTTTCTGGTAACGACCTCCAACTTCATCTTGACAGCCGCTTACAACAGGTGGCCTATGAGGCATTTTCGGGCGAACGTGGCTCCCTAGTGGCAATAGAAATAGAAACCGGTGGTGTTCTCGCCATGGTTAGCGCGCCAAGCTATGATGCCAATCCATTTGTGTCGGGAATTAGCCAAAAGGCTTATGACACTCTCCTTAACTCATTAGATAAACCCATGTTTAACCGCTCTATTAGGGGTCAATATCCTCCAGGTTCAACTATTAAACCTTTGTTTGGATTAATTGGACTTCAAAGTCAAAGTATTACAACGGAGACTAAGATAGAAGATCCGGGCTATTTTCTTATGGAAGGTATTGAGCGCCCTTGGCGAGACCATAATTCAGAGCGGGGCGGACATGGAAAAGGGGTTGATTTAGCGAAGGCAATCATCGAATCTTGTGACGTGTTCTTTTACAAAATGGGCGTAAAGATCGGTATAGATACTTTGGCAGCCAGCAGCCAAGCATTTGGTTTAGGTAAAAAAACTGATATCGATTTACCTGGAGAGCGCTCGGGCATAATGCCCTCCAGAATATGGAAGAAAAATACTCGCGGAGCATCATGGTTTGACGGTGATACTATTAACGTGAGTATTGGCCAAGGTTTTATGCTCACCACACCATTGCAACTTGCCGTTATGACCGCTAGCATCGCCTCTCGAGGTGATCTGATTCAACCGCAAATCGTTAAGTCTATTAATGGCGTGGAAACCCCTACGATTAAAGTTATTAAAAGCTTTAAGATTAGAGATAAATATTGGGATTATATCCACGATTCAATGCGTGATGTTGTGCACTCGAATCGAGGCACGGCAAGAGGTATCAGTAAGGATTTGAACTACAACATAGCGGGTAAAACCGGCACCGCCCAAGTTATCAGTATTAATGCCAGCGACGAGTATGATCGGTCAAGGATTAGCAAGCGACAGTGGGATCACGCGCTGTTCGTTGCTTTCGCTCCCGCTGAAGATCCCAAGATAGCCCTAGCCTTAATTATTGAAAATGGCGAGCACGGCAGTTCTGCAGCTGCTCCCATTGCCAGAGCTGTGATAGATACCTACATCAAATCTGCGATGAACGAAAATGACGCTCAAAACCTAACATCAACTAACGCTTCTTACTTAAATTCTTTGCAAGGTTATGACGTTTATGCAGAACAATGATTTTGTCAGAAGAATTCAGAGCCCGGGCGGCGATCGAAAAAAGAGCGGATCGGCACATATCGATTTTCCATTATTAACATTACTGGTTGCGTTGTGTGGCCTCGGATTAATGGTGCTCTATAGTGCTGGAGGTCAAGATCTTGCTTACGTAAAACGCCAGGCAACGTTCATGGTTCTTGGCTTTATCATTATGTTTGTGGTGGCCCAATTCGAAGTTCGCTATTGGGAGAAATGGGCGTTTGTATTTTATAGTCTGGGGCTGTTGTTGCTCATTGTCGTATTGTTCTTTGGTGTTGGCGCAAAAGGAGCACAACGATGGCTGGATATTGGCTTTACGCGACTGCAGCCTGCAGAATTTATGAAGGTAGGAGTGTCGTTGATGTTAGCGGCCTACTTAAGTAAACGTTTTATTCCACCAACGTTAAAGCATATAAGCTGGGCTATGGTCATGATAATGATTCCAGCCGCTCTAATCATGAGGCAACCTGACTTAGGAACGGCGTTATTGGTCTTCGTGTCGGGGTTTTTTACACTATTCTTGGCGGGCTTGGGCGTACATTATCTAATAGGCACTTTCTTAACCGGTATTGCTGCTGTTCCCATTATGTGGAACTTTGTTCTTTTAGATTATCAAAAACAAAGACTACTAACATTACTATCTCCAGAAAAAGACAGACTAGGTAGCGGGTGGAATATCGTTCAATCTAAAACGGCTATTGGCTCTGGTGGCCTAAATGGTAAAGGTTGGACCGAAGGCACTCAATCACAATTGAATTTTCTACCTGAAAGCCATACTGACTTTATCATCGCGGTACTAGCCGAAGAATTCGGTTTGATCGGCATCCTTATTCTTCTCACGCTATATACATTAGTCATTGCCAGGTGCTCATTTATCGCGCTCAAGGCTCAGTCTCAATTTGGTCGATTACTGGCTGGCAGTTTAAGTTTAATATTTTTTATCTATGTTTTCGTGAATATGGGTATGGTATCGGGTATATTGCCTGTAGTAGGCGCTCCACTTCCAATGATCAGCTATGGTGGCACGGCTATTTTAACCCTATTTATTGGATTTGGTTTGCTCATGGCTATCAGCACAGAGCCCAACCGTATGAGGACAACCCTTTGAAGTCGACACTTAAAATAGTAATTTTTGGGTTGCTTTTATCTGCATCTGTAACCGTCTTATCTGACTATTCGAAACACCCTGAAGCATCAGACTTTATAAGCACCATGGTCAATAAGCATGATTTCGAACGGTCCCAAATTGAGATGTGGCTGGCAAGTGCAACGCATCAAAAAAGTATCGTAAAAGCTATGAGTCGCCCGGCAGAGAAGGTTAAGCCATGGTATGAATACCGTAAGCACTTTATCTCTGATTTAAGAATATCGAGGGGTGTTCAATTTTGGCAAAAACATCACGAAACTCTTGAGCGTACGGAAGAAGAATTTGGAGTTGATCCAGCTATTATCGTGAGCATTATTGGAGTTGAAACTAATTACGGGCGCAATGTAGGAAGCTATAGAGTCATTGATGCTTTGAGCACCTTAGCATTTGACTACTACACCTATACTGAGAAACGCAAGTCTAGGAAGATATTCTTTACCACTCAGCTAGAACATTTATTACTACTCGCCCGCGAGCAAGGAAAGGATCCTTTAACGCTTAAAGGGTCTTACGCTGGCGCAATGGGCTGGGGTCAGTTTATGCCTAACAGCTATCGTGACTACGCGGTCGATTACGATGGAGATGAATTCGCAGATATCTGGGCCAACCCTATCGATGCGATAGGAAGTGTCGCCAATTACTTTAAAAAGCATGGTTGGAAATCTGGCTTGCCAGTGGCTACACGGACGCATGTTAAGGATATCCCCGATTCAACTACGTTTAACAAGATGAAGCGTCCAAAAACCACGATTACCGAACTTATTGCTCAGGGCTATACGCCAACTGATCAGGTTGCCAAAGACCTCACCGCATTCCCACTGCGCTTTGAAGCCAAGTATGGTCAAGAATATTGGCTGGGTCTGCATAATTTTTATGTTATTGGCCGCTACAATCCTAGAGCCAAATATGCCATGGCCGTTTATCAATTAAGCCAGCAAATTCGAACCAGCCATTGTAAATCAGCAGAAGACTGTACATAGTTTCTTTGTGCTCTGCTGCCGTGTTGGGATTTTTTTGTCTTAACCGCCACAAATAACCCTTTCAAGTGCCCATGAATGACTATGGGGTGCTAAACTTAGCGCTTACTTTTACTGACAACATGGTGTCCCTGCTATGGCTAAGAAATGGCTCTTCTCTGCTCTACTAATTGTAATAGCGATCTCTCTCGTTTCTCCAGCTTACAGTCAAATATTAAGGCCTGCTGAACCAGAAATTTCCGCAAAGGCATGGATATTAATTGATGCCACCACTGGTAAGGTATTACTAGAAAGAAATGCAGACGAACAATTGCCTCCAGCTAGTCTCGCCAAGATGATGACTACCTATATTGTATCTAACGAGATCGCTGCCCAGCGCCTTCAGGAGGATAGTGAGGTACTTATTAGTGATAATGCCTGGATTCTGGGTGGCGCTAAAACTGATGGTTCAACCATGTTCCTTAATCCGCGCACCAAAGTATCTGTACTTGATCTTATGCATGGGGTGATCATACAGTCGGGCAATGATGCTGCCATTGCGCTAGCAGAACATATTGCCGGCAGTGAATATGCGTTTGCTGACATGATGAATCAGCAAGCAGAGATATTAGGAATGCGTAATACCGAGTATTTAAACGCTACAGGACTACCCGCAGACGGAATGGTTACTTCAGCTCGCGATCTAGCAATTATTGCAAGCGCCATTATTCGCGATCATCCCGAATACTATGAGATTTATGCTAAAAAATACTATGAACATAATAATATTAATCAACCAAATCGCAATCGCCTTTTGTGGCGCGATAATAGCGTTGACGGCTTAAAAACTGGCCATACCAGCAAGGCTGGCTATTGCTTAGTTTCTTCCGCTAAACGCCGTGGAATGAGGCTAATAGCAGTGGTTATGGGAGCTAGCAGCGATGAGTCTAGAGCCCGAGAATCCCAAAAATTGCTATCATATGGGTTCCGCTATTATGATACAAAAGTAGTCTACTCAGCTGGCGAAATATTAAAAACAGGTGCCAAGGTGTGGTACGGAGCAGAAGAGTTTTTGAATTTGACTATTGCAGAAGATGTGACTTTAACTGTTCCTCGTGGTTCTGAAAAAAACCTTAAAGCTAATATTCTAATTAGCGACCTAATCCAAGCGCCAATATCCGCGGGACAAAACCTCGGGCAACTTCAAGTTAGCTTAGATGGTGAAGCCCTAGTGGATATCCCTCTAGTCGCTGAAAAAAGCATTCCGAAGTCAGGTATATTTTCTCAATTATTTGACTGGATAATTCTTTTATTCACTCGTTTACTGTCATGAGACTAACTCCATGACTAAGCAACAACCACCAAAGATCGAATTCCCTTGCGACTATCCAATTAAAGTATTGGGAGAAGCAAACACTGGCTTTAACGAACATGTCCTTGCCGTAATGGATAGATATGCGCCTGGTTTTGACCGTCAGAAGGTATCGATCCGTGACAGTAGCAAAGGTAGCTGGCAAGCTATGACCGTTGTTATAGAAGCTACTGGAAAACCTCAATTAGATAGTATATTTGCGGCACTGAAAACAAGCCCGCGAGTCAAAATGGTGTTATAAAAATGTTGCCTGAGCCGCCTCTAATTATTCGCCATTTAGGTCTTCAGCAATACAATAACACCTTTAATGCAATGAAAAAATTTAATAAAGAACGCAACGATGCAACCGCTGATGAAATTTGGTTTGTTGAACATTATCCGGTCTTCACTCAGGGTCAGGCGGGCAAAGAAGAGTATATTTTAGTGCCTGGTGACATACCTGTCGTAAAAAGCGATCGCGGTGGTCATGTAACCTATCATGGTCCGGGACAAATCACAGCTTACTTACTTATTGACTTACGGCGGTTAAATATCGGTGTTCGACAGTTAGTTTCTCTCATTGAGAAAGCTCTTATCGATACGCTAAACTGCTGGAACATCTCAGCTTCACCTCGACGTGAAGCCCCAGGCGTTTATGTCGATAATGGAGAGAAAATTGCCTCCTTAGGATTGCGTATCCGTAAAGGCTGTAGCTATCACGGCCTTAATTTCAACATTAATATGGATATGAGTCCTTGGCAACGCATTAATCCCTGCGGCCTGGGCGTTGTCATGACTCAAGTCGCTGATTTAGTTAATCCTTCTCCAAATATCAAGGTGGTCAGTAAGAAATTAGCGGAGTATTTAACGGCTGGACTCGGTTATAATGAGTTTAGGGAAGAACAACCATTACCTCACGTTAGCGATTAAGGAAGAAGCCTAGCCATGTCATTTAACACTGCACCTCCACAACGCACGCGACGATTACAGAAGGGCGAAAAGCTTCGCAGTGCCGACAAGGTTGAGCGTATTCCAGTAAAAGTGATCCCGACAAATACAATTCAGCGCAAGCCAGAATGGATGCGTATCCGTCTTACAGCGTCACCTAAAGTTCAGGAAATTAAAAATATTCTAAGACGTTATAAGATGTCCACAGTATGTGAAGAAGCAGCCTGCCCCAATCTTCACGAATGCTTTAGTGGCGGGACAGCGACATTTATGATCATGGGTGAAATATGCACACGGCGCTGTCCTTTTTGTGATGTAGGGCACGGCAAACCAAATGATCTTGATGTCGATGAACCTAGAAACTTAGCCGCTGCTATTCAAGAAATGGGTTTGAAATATGTCGTTATTACCTCGGTGGATCGAGATGATCTTCGTGATGGTGGCGCACAACACTTTGCAGACTGTATACGTGAGGCCAAACTTTTATCGCCTGGCTTGCAGGTCGAGGTGTTAGTACCAGATTTTCGTGGCCGTATGGCTCCAGCCTTAGGGATACTATCAACGACACGGCCAGACGTTTTTAATCACAATATGGAAACTGTGTCGCGGCTATATAGAGAGGCTCGCCCGGGCGCAAACTATGCTTGGTCTCTTAAGCTACTCAAAGAATACAAGGCGCTAAACCCACTGGTAAAAACTAAGTCCGGCTTGATGGTAGGGCTTGGTGAAACTAAAGATGAGCTACTGAGAACATTGGATGATCTCCGAGAACACGATGTCGATATGCTTACGGTTGGCCAATATCTGCAACCATCAGTCAACCATTTCCCAGTAGATCGCTTTGTTCATCCAGATGAATTCGCAGAATATACAGCTTACGCGGAAAGTATTGGCTTCAAACAGGCCGCCTGTGGTCCACTAGTGCGCTCTAGCTACCATGCCGATAAGCAAGCTAGAGGCGAAGATATTAGTTAATTTAAATATTTTTACTTAGCCAAATAACATGCCGTAATAAAAAAACACTTATAGGTATAGTCACTCAGTTGACCAAATCTCACGAATTGGCTCACCAAAATCATCATAAATGATCTTTTTTATTGGACGTTTAGACGCTTTGGTCGCTTTGGAGGGGGCTTTTTTGGTTTTTCGTCTATCTAAGGCTAAAACCACATCATTGATATAAGTTCTAGTCTTTGGCGGCTCACCACTCACGAAAGCAGCTCGGGCCCGAGGTTTGTCGGCGGGTTCACCCGTTTCACCAGCACTATGTTTTTTAATTTCACCACCCAGAGACAGGAACTCCGCAGTCTTTCGACGCAGCTCTCTACGAATAGCATTTTTACTGGATCGTGAAGTCACAATTTTTTTCAAGGTAAAGTCGACTTTCTAGTCTAACAAAAGACCTTACCCATTCACACAAGCAAAAGAATAAACTGCTCATTTAGTCAAATAAATCAAGCTGTAATGCTAAATCCTGCTGACTAGTGTCGATAAATCTCACCCCCAAACCAATCAATCTTACCGGCCGATTACCACGCTCCCACGCCTGATAAAATAAGCCCTCAAAACTCTCTACGGGCAAGCCTTTTGTCGTCTGGCGTTCGACCGTGGTGCCGGTAAAGTCATTAAACTTCACCTTAATGAATTGTTTGGTCACCAAGTAGTCATTGTCGACTCGACGTAAACGACTGCGCAACTCTAGCAATAGATCCGCTATCTTAGGGATACAAGCGGACTGACTAGGCAAGTCTTCAGTATAGGTATGCTCAACACTAAGTGATTTACGTCGATTATTCGAGTTAACCAAACGATTATCTATGCCAAAACTTAAATCATGGAGACGTTTACCGAAGGTGCCGAATTTATCCACCAATTCAATCAGAGATTTCTGTTGTAAATCACCACAGGTTTTAATCCCTAATCGCTCAAGTTTTTCATTAGTCACTTTGCCAACACCGAATATACGCTTAACAGCCAGCGTCTTCACAAAGACATCGATACTATCGGGAGTAATAACAAATTGACCATCTGGCTTATTTAAGTCGCTGGCTACTTTTGCCAAAAATTTATTCGGCGCCACCCCAGCAGAAGCTGTAACGCCTACCTCTTGAGCTATAATTTTACGTATTTCCTGAGCAATCAATGTGGCGCTACCTTGAAAATCATGGCATTCACTGACATCCAAATAAGCCTCATCTAGGGACAAGGGCTCGACCTTGTCGGTAAATCGATAGAAAATTTGTCGTATTTGCTGCGCGGCTGCGCGGTACTTAGCCATAGTTGCTGGGATGACGACAAGATCAGGGCAAAGTCGAAGGGCATGTGCAGTGGGCATCGCTGACCTGACACCAAACTGCCGCGCTTTATAATTGCAGGTCGCAACCACCCCGCGTCTATCTGATTTTCCGCCTACCGCTACTGGTAAGTTCTGCAATGATGGATCATCGCGCATCTCGATAGCGGCGTAAAAACAATCACAGTCACAGTGAATGATTTTTTTCACGTACATCGCCTTTGTTATCTTTTCCTACTCGTAAACAATGTCAAAAGACGTCTACATAATTGATCAGGACGCTTCATCTTCAAACTGATGATCAGCAATACGAAACCCGAGACGTTTAGATATAATATCTGGTATTAACAGCATTGCAGGCGTTAACAATAGTGTCAGAATAGTCGAAAAAGCGAGTCCATTTACAATGGCACTTGCCAGTGGCTGCCACCAAGACGCCACCATGCCGCCAACAGTATAGGAGCGATGGACAATGTCGATACTAATGCCGTTTGCAAGCGGTAGTAATCCAACAATAGTCGTCACCGTTGTAAGCATAACGGGTCTGAATCGTGATTTTGCCGCTGCCAAAACTGCTTCTGACGAGGTCAATAAACTATTATTTCGTCTCAGGTAGTTATAGGTATCAATCAATACGATATTGTTATTAACCACAATACCTGCCAGGGCTACTATACCGACACCGGTCAGAACCGTACTAAAGGTGGCTTGAGAAGCTATTAGACCAAGTAAAACGCCAGCCGTCGATAGCACGACAGAGAAAAGAATCAGCCCTGCCTGGTAGAAACTATTAAACTGCATGACTAGCATTATCATCATTAAAGACATGGCCAATGAGAACGCTGTCGATAAAAAGGCTGCTGCGTTGGCCTGCTCTTCATTGGCACCACGGAAACGTATTTTTACTGATGAACCGAAATCTTGCTGGTCTATCCAGGCACCAATCTCATTGGTTTGATTGTCAGCCAAATATCCATCTTTTGAATTCCCTAGAATCAGTACCGTTTCAAGCATGTCGTATCGTTGAATGGCATCAACTCTAGGTTTAGCTACTCGTTGACTGAAGCTACTTATGGATACTGGGCCATTGGGAGTATTGACGTTTAAATTATCTATAGTCGTTAACTGACGATCCTGTTTCGGATAACGTAGTCTAATTTCAATTTCGCCGTCTGCATCATCTGGCCGAAACTCGCCAATTACGATGCCGCCGGTAACCATCTGTACCATATTACCTACGTCGGCAACATTGACCCCCAGCATGGCGGCTCGAGCGCGGTCGACCTCAACCTCCCACTGGATACCAGCTAATGGCAGAGTGTCTTGCAGATTTCTAATTCCCTCAACATTGCCGTCAATCCACTGTCTGACTTTCGAAACAGTTTTATACAAAGCCTGACGATCCGATGACGAAACCTGAATCTGAATATCCTTACCTGTAGGCGGTCCAGTCTCCATCTCCTGTCCTGTGGCATAAATACCTGGCAACCCACTCATACGCTCTCTAATTGCCGCAAACACCACATCACTGCCTTTTTCTCGCTGCTCTCTAGGGAAGAGCTCCACCAAAAAGGAACTTATCTGATCTCTACTCACATCAGTACCATACACGACAGAACTATCATTACTGCTGTAGCCATAAAGATTATTTACACCTTCAATCTCTGAGACAATTTCATGCACCTTGAGCGTAATTTCTCTCTGTTCATCAATAGATAAATTTCCCTGCGCCCGCACCTCTAGCATTCCATATTGGCTCTCTATTTGAGCAAAGAAATCTTGTCCCCCGTTAAACTTTCCATACGCAAAAAAGATCCCAACGATTACTAGCATTGATGCCAAAATAAATTTAATCGGAGACTTAATAATGGGATTTAGAGTCTTCAAATAAACGTCTATTAGCGGCTGAAATAAGGTCTTTGCCGACTCTTCTGATTGATGGTCTTCGGGGAGTTTCTTCCTTTTACCGCGACGTCGAGCAAGTGCAATACCCAAAGTAGGCGCAAAAATTAGCGCATACATTAAAGACCATCCCAAAACGGCAAAGACCGTTATGGGTAGATAAGACATAAAGTCACCAGAAACACCTGGCCAGAATAATAGGGGCAAAAATGCGGCTAAAGTAGTCCCTGTAGAGGCTATCACAGGAACTGCCATGCGTTGTACCGCTGAAATATATGCATCTCGAGTAGAAAGCCCAGCGGCGGCCTTGGTACTAGCAAATTCCACAACTACAATAGCGCCATCAATCAACATACCCAGTGACAATAATAGACCAAACATCACCATAAAATTGAAGCTGTAGCCTAACGAATTCACGACAATTAATGCACCCAAGAGACAAAATGGAATGCCGAATCCCACTAACAACCCAGACTTGACACCTAACGTGGCGACCACCAATATCAGCACTAAACACATTGCTGTAATGATGTTACCCTGCAACTCACTAATCATGTCATTGGTCATCAAAGAACTGTCAAAGGTATAACCTATCTCCATGTCAGCTGAAAAAAGATCCCTCGATTGTGCCACAGTTTCTCTAACTGCTTCCACCGTCCTAATTTCATTAGCGGTAATACGCTTGCGTACATCAAGGGCAATCGTTTTTTTACCGTTTAGTATGCTGTAGCCGTTAGGATCTTTAAATGTGCGACGAACATCAGCTACATCACCTAAAGTTATAGCACCATCTGAGTTATTACGGATAGGTAACGTGCGAATATCGGCCGCCGTTTCAATTAACGCAGGCACCTTAATACCGAACCTGCCCTGGGCAGCATCCATCTCTCCCGCCGGGATCAATAAGTTATTGACCCTTACCGCCTGGATGATCTCGTCAATTCTTAAGCCATATTGCTCCAGCCGAGAAGGGTCAATAACAACATCGACAACCTCGTCACGATGACCTGATATACCTGCAGTTAAGACGTTAGGAAGCATTTCCAGCTGTCGCTGATAATATTTTGTGGCTGAATATAACTCTCGCTCAGTTACATTTTCTCCAGAAAAAGTAATAATAATTGTCGGCTCAGGGCTGGGACTGAGCTCATTGACGATCGGTTCTTTGGTATCTAAAGGAAACTCAGCTTTCGCACGATCTACCGCCTCACGCACATCAGCTACTGCATTTTTAATATTTTCACTAGATTCAAATTCCGCAGTAACAATCACCATACTTTCTCGAGCGGTAGCTTTAATTTCCTCTATTCCATCAAGCGTCTTTAACTCCTTTTCTATAGGCCTCACAAGTAATCTGGCACCGTCTTCAGGGGAGATTCCATCATGCCGAACCATTACCATAACCACAGGCAGTGTCACATTAGGGGCCATTTCCACAGGCATAGACACCCGTGACATGGCTCCTGCGACAAGGATTAATAACATGATAGAGAGCGTTGCTCTAGTGTGATTCACTATAAATCTAAAAAAATTCATTAAATTGATATTCCGTTCTATCAGTTAGCTTCGGCAGCAATAAAAATAGGATCAACACTTTCACCGTCAATAATATAATTTTGGCCTACCGTAATCACTGAGACCTCCGGAGGTAATCCTGAGACCCAAATCCCGTCCCTTGCTTCTCCTAAACTGGACACTTTTACCGAACCAACTAAGTTCCCTTCTAACAATACTCGCACCACGGTCTGGCCAAGGTCATTCAGTAAAACACTACTAGCAGGGATTAAATGCGCATTGGCTCCGTTAAGAAGTATATCTAAGCGCGTGGAAAGGCCAGCCCTTATTGATCGATCAACATTGCTAGCAGTCGCCTCCAAACGATAGCTGCGAGTCGTTGTATTCGCCTCATGAGCTAAATAGGTAACCGTGGCCGAAACTGTTTGCCCATCACCTAAGGTGACAGTCGCTAAACTACCCATATCGATTCTATTAATGTCTTTTTCACTGACCAGAGCCTTTATTTTTATGGGGTGTAACTCAACTACAGAGGCACATAGGCTGCCTTGAACAACATAGTCGCCCACTTCTACTGGCCTGTTTTCGACAATTCCTGCGAATGGGGCAGTCACCTGCAAGTTGTCCACATTAAGCTGGGCGCGTTTAAGATTAGCTCTCGCCGCAGCAAGGTTTGCATTCGCCTGGGAAATTGCCAAGTCAGATTGATAACCGCCTGTTTTGAGCTTTAAGGCCCCTCGGTATGAGATATCGGATTGTTCGAGATTTGCCTTGGCTTGATCTAAACGCAAATATCGGTCCTCTGCGTTTATCTGACATATCGCATCACCCTTGCTAACCGAAGTGCCCTCCGCTACCAATATCTTAGAAATCTGGCCGGCCATCTGCGCTAAAACATTAACTGTTCTATTTGACTCAGTGTGAGCTCTCAGCGCTAATTTAGGGCGGAAAAGCTGTTCAGAATACTGACTCACCTGGACAACAGTCAGCGGTGCAGGCGCCGACTGCTGGACTTCACCCGGTTTAGGGAAGCTTAAGAATCCACTCCCAAACCACACCATAAGAGATACAACGAAAAATGCTGCTAGCCGAACATTGTTATTCAAGGTAATTCCTCTGCTAATCAATCAAGATATATAACGCTTAAGATGTCTCAAAACATCACAATAATATTGGGGTCAAAATCTCAAAATCAAGGTTGTTTCAATTACCCACTTAACCCTTTCAATAAACCATTATCTGCGCCGCCCTCTTTATGCACAAGGATAGCTCTCGACTACCCAGTATCAGTCACAGGCTACACCTTTGCGGCGCGCAACTATGGTGTCCACCATTGTACGGCCAATGTAATAATTCAGCTTACATCTCCAGCTATGATGGCCAATCAACAAAACAGCTCTATGACAACGAAACAGCCTATTAAGGCCCATCTTAATACTGACAATGGTCGCCGGAAAATTACTTGCACTAGCATCCACAACCTGAGAGCTCCATCTCTATGTTTAAATTTTAAGACCTAGCGTTTATTAAGCTACTTTTAAACCCTTTAATGTTCAATATAGGGATGAAAAATAGGTTATTTTTAAGTTTTTTTTGTTAGAATGCGCGTTCAAAAATAAAAGGGTTTTTTTAATGAATATTCCACTACTTCCACTCCTATTGGGTCTTGTTGGCATGTTGGCCGCATTTTTTGTTTACACATTGGTGATGAAATATCCCGATGGCGAAGATAAGGTAAAGAAAATCGGTGATCAAATTCATAGCGGCGCACTTGCTTTTATGAAAACTGAATACAAGTATCTGCTGGTTTTTATTACTGTTCTGGTTGTACTTTCTCAAATATTCCTAGGCACAGAAACAGCTATCGCTGTTGTGGTTGGCGCGTCATGCTCTTCGCTAGCAGGCTTTATTGGAATGTATGCCGCGACAAAAGCAAATGTTAGGACCGCTACTGCTGCCCAACAGGATGGTGCCGCTGCTGCTCTGTCTGTATCTTTCTATGGCGGTTCTGTTATGGGCCTATGTGTTGCCTCACTAGGATTAATAGGGTTAGGTGGTTTGTATTATTTCTATGCCGCTAACGGTGCTTCTCATGTCCATGCCCTAGAAGGCTTTGGAATGGGCGCTTCCGTTGTAGCCTTATTTTCTAGAGTGGGTGGTGGTATCTTTACTAAAAGTGCTGATGTTGGTGCTGACCTAGTTGGAAAAATCGAAGCAGGAATTCCTGAAGATGACCCAAGAAATCCAGGGGTTATCGCTGACAATGTAGGTGATAACGTCGGTGATGTCGCTGGCATGGGATCGGATATTTTTGAGTCATATTGTGGCTCAATGATCGCTTCAATAGCCATCGCATATACGATAACTGCATCGAACTCAGAAAGCTTAATGATGCTCCCATTAGGGCTCGCGTCCATTGGTTTGGTAGCCTCTATTGTTGGGATCTTCATTGTTAAGCTTCAATCAGCGAAAGCACCCGCTAGTGCGCTTAGATCTGGAACCCTCTTAGCACCCTTAATCTTTATTGTGATGGCCTATTCCCTCATTCAATCTATGGGTGATGTGCCTATGGGTGTTTTGTTGTGTGTTATTTCTGGCGCTGTAGGTGGCGTACTCATAGGCTTGATAACTGAATATTACACCGGCGGAAGCCCTGTTCAAAAGATTGCCGAATCAGGTGAAACCGGTCCTGCAACTGTCATGATCTCAGGACTCTCTGTTGGCATGCAATCGGTCGTTATCCCCATTCTAATTCTTGCCACCATTATTCTTATCTCTACTTCAATAGCAGACTCGGCTGGCATCCCTGGCGTATATGGTGTTGGTATAGCGGCAGTAGGAATGCTATCCACTGTTGGTATAACAATGGCGATTGATGCTTATGGCCCAGTTGCTGACAATGCTGGTGGCATTGCAGAAATGGCCGGCATGGGTAAAGAAGTCCGAGATATTACAGATTCTCTTGATGAGTTAGGCAATACGACTGCTGCAATTGGTAAAGGCTTCGCAATTGGTGCCGCAGCTCTAGCAGCCCTCGCGATTATTTCTGCATATTCAGCGCAAATTTCAATGAAGTATGGAGAGGCTTTCTCGCTGTCTTTGACGGATCCTATGGTCCTTGCAGGGATGTTCATCGGTATCTGCATTCCATTTTTAATATCCTCTATCACTATGAAGGCGGTAGGTGATGCAGCTTTTGAAATGATCAATGAAATTAGAAGGCAATTCAAAGAAATCCCAGGATTAATGGAAGGAACTGCTGATCCGGATTCTGAAAAATGTGTCGAAATTGCAACCGAAGCGGCCCTAAAGAAGATGATGCTACCGGGTATTATAGCGGTTGCTATGCCAGCAGTTATTGGATTTGGCTTAGGTGCAATAGCCTTAGGTGGCATGCTAGCTGGAGGTCTTTTGGGCTGTGTAGCATTGGCTCTATTTATGGCTAACGCCGGTGGTGCTTGGGACAATGCTAAAAAGTATGTCGAAAAAGGCAACCTAGGTGGTAAGGGCTCAGACACTCACTCAGCTGTTGTTGTTGGAGATACCGTTGGAGATCCATTCAAGGACACCTCTGGACCTGCGATGAATATTTTAATTAATGTTATGGCTATGGTGAGTCTTGTTATATCAGGACTACTACCTCTTAACGGAATATTCTTTTAAGTAGCTATAAATCGAATTGACCCAGAGAGAATAACGTTATCGTGTAGTCTAAAGCTAAAAACCCCAGAATTTTCTGGGGTTTTTAGTATTCTTGATTCATATTAATGATTCATTAAATCTTCGAATAAGTCATTACCCTCTAGATCGTGCTGTCGAAAAATGTCTCGTAATCTTCTTAAGCCATCAACTTGAATCTGCCTAACCCGCTCTCTCGTCAAACCTATCTCCAATCCGATCTGTTCCAAGGTTGCTTCTTGGTGACTCAACAATCCAAATCGCCGTATCAATACCTCTTTTTGTTTCAACGGTAATTGCTCTATCCATCCAACTAAGACCGAGGATAGATCATCGGTCTCCACACTACCCTGAGGACCCAATTCACCGTGGTCAGCGACAGTATCAACAAGCGATCTCTCTTGGTCAGTTACGGGTGTATCAAAAGATGTTGTTCTCTCACTAAGACTTAATATCTTGATCACATCTTTGATTGGTTTATCAACCTCTGTGGCTATTTCCTTAGGCGTCGGATTATGATCTAATTCCTGAGCTAACTTGCGCGACGCACGTAGATAAACATTCAATTCTTTAACAACGTGGACAGGTAATCTGACTGTGCGTGTTTGGTTCATGATGGCTCGCTCAATAGTTTGCCGAATCCACCAGGTTGCATAGGTTGAGAAGCGATAACCTAATTCGGGATCAAACTTCTCGACAGCCCTCATTAACCCCAAATTGCCCTCCTCAATAAGATCAAGTAATTCGAGACCACGGTTAAGATAACGGCGTGATATTTTGACCACTAGGCGCAGGTTGCTCTCGATCATTTTATGACGTGATACTGTACAGCCCTTCTTTAATTTACGGGTATACGCCACTTCTTCAGCAGCAGTTAATAAAGGGGAATAGCCAATTTCTTTAAGATAAATAGTCGTAGCATCGATAGTTCGAAGAGCTCGACTTCCATTTGAATTAACCTTCGGGTCTTTACCAGCCTGTGTTTTAGATTCACCCCGAAGTACATCTTCAACCATTTTTTTGCAACTCCGTTGCAATTTATTTTTCTATTTACAGCTACTAAACTATCCACCAACCCTGTTATTAATTTCTTATACCAATATGTAGGTACTATTTTATATATTTTAATGGATTAACAGGATCCCCATCTTTCCTTATTTCAAAGTACATCATCCCATCAACACCAAGCTTTGAAATTCCATCCTTATGCTTAACAGCCTGTCCCACTTCGACCAGCAATTTATGATTATTAGCATAGGCACTAAGCAACATATCACTATGCTTTATAATAATCAACTTCCCATAGCCACGTAAGCCTGAACCTGCATATACAACATTTCCAGGAGCTGCAGCATGGACCGTCGAACCCGCCGACGTTTTAACTTTGATCCCCTTTTGCAATTTATCAGGACTAAATCCCTCTATTACCTGTCCTTTAATCGGCCATTTCCACTGTAAATTTTTACTATAAACAGTTTTTTTTGCTCTATTTGGAATCTCTGGAATACGGCTATTAGATACCTGGGAAGTGTTCCCTTTGGCTATTTTTAGCTTATTTGTATCAAGAGTAATAATTTGACCGGGATAGAGTAAGAATGGAGAATCCAAGTTATTTGCACGAGCCAAAGACTGCACTTCAATCCCATAGTCTGAGGCAATTGAAAACAAAGTATCGCCTTTCAAAACCCTATGCTGGTTAAGCCCATTCATCCTAGACTTAGGATTGCCTAGGATTAAGGTTAAAGTTTGACCCGGTGTGATAAGGTAGGATCGATCAAGACTGTTGGCTTGAGCCAGCCTGTCTACCTTTAAGTCGTAACGCCAAGCAATGGAATAAAGTGTTTCTCCAACCTCTACCTGATGTGTTTTTATTCGAATACTTGGCGGTTGAGCACGATTAACGACCGATGCCGGCGACGCAGCACATCCAGCAATAATAAGTAATAGTGAAAACAATAAGGTAACGTTTGTCAAAACAATATCCTTAACTAACAGGATTAGATTTAATGTTAGCTACATACTCCAAAAGCAGCACCAGAGCCAGCCCTAGAAAAAATGTTGTGATGCAAATTAATATTTGTGGGTCTTGGCCTGCAACTGCAAAAAACTGATTCGGCAACAGATTACTGGCGGTCTGCCCTAAAGCTTGGCCCGAAGTAACAACTTCTTTCCATGGCCAAATTACATTTAGACTACCCACTAAAAATCCGCACATGACCGCAATGACCCTGTCTTGGAAATGAGCCAAAAGCCATGACAGTAATCGACTAAAAATCATTAAGCCTATGATGCCGCCACTGGCAAAGACGACTAGAATATCAAGCTGAAGATTTGCTATAGCGCCAATAAAAACAGGGTAAAGTCCTAGTAGCACGAGGATAAATGACCCTGAGATGCCAGGCAGAATCATCGCGCAAAGAGCTATAGATCCTGCGAAAAACATGGTGATCAAGTTCCCCTCTAAAACCATGGGAGGAGCCATTGAAATCCCATAAGCAATAACGACACCAAGTACAAAGAAAAATTTCTCTAAACTCCCAGATAGAGGATGCTGGCGTAAGAGATAGGCCACCGAACCGACGATTAAACCGGTGAAAAATGCCCACAGAGGCAGCGGGTATGTATCCAAAAGGTAATGCATAATTCGCGCAAGAGAAAATAGACTAGTCAGTATGCCTCCAAGCAGAACCATAATGAACGTACCATTGATATGCTCCCATGCAGCCAAGACACCTTGGTGCCTGAGAATTTTAAGGGCTTGCATATTGATGGACTTAATAGTGTTAATTAGTTCCGAGTAAATTCCGCTAATAAATGCGATAGTTCCGCCAGATACGCCAGGCACAACGTCGGCCGCACCCATGGCTAATCCTTTAAAGAACAACACAATATGATCTCGCCAGTTACTCATAGCATTTCCTTTATAGACTGTGGGCCAAGCCACTTAATAACGGCACAAATTTTACCTTTTCAACAACCTCTTGATCAAATTCGGTCGAATCTCCAAGTCGTCTCACCAAACGTAAATCTTGAGTGTCGCCAATGCCCACCGGTATAACCAACACGCCATCCGGAGCAAGTTGTTCCAGTAATCCTCGAGGAATAGATTGAGGCGCCGCAGTCGTAATAATGCCATCATAAAGCGCGTGCTTTTCCCAACCAAAACAACCATCGGATAGGTCAGCTGTGATATTGCCAAGCCGGAGCTTTCTAAACCGCTCCTTGGCTTTCTTCAACAATGGTTCAATTCGCTCAACGGTATAAACTTCATCAACTAATTGAGCCAAAATAGTTGCTTGATAACCTGATCCAGTGCCTATTTCCAAAACCTTTTTTAGCGGACCTGCTGAGACCAAAATCTCGGTCATTCTTGCCACAATGTAGGGCTGAGATAATGTTTGTGAAAACCCGATAGGTAGAGCGGTATCCTCATAGGCACGGTGCGCCAATGCCTCATCTAGGAATATATGCCGGGGCGTAATACGTATAACATCCAAAACTCGCTGATCTAAAATGCCCTGCTCAATCAATCGATTAATTAAGCGTTCTCGAGTTCTCTGAGAGGTCATTCCAATACCCGCCAAGTCAATCGAATTCACCTACCTCTCCTATTTTAAAAAACTGTAACTACGGCCACTAGATCGTTGTAGCACCATCACTAATCTAGCGCCAATATATCATATGGCGAGTTCAGTTGGGCGGTATAATTCAGCGATTTCCCTCAACAAAACCGTTGCATAACAACCGTTAGGCAGACTAAATTTCAACTTTAATTGATCCTTTGCAATCCAGTCGCTGACCATGTTGTCAGGTATCACCAAAACACTCCGACGTTGCTGCTTTAAACCAGCGTGTTCAAGCGCATAACACCAACTCTGCCAAGGCGCTAAAACCCTACTTTCGATCTCTCCGACTGCCCCACCAATCGATGATCGCCCCCGCCCCCATAGAGGACCGGTGTCACCGCCCTCAGAAGCCAAGTAAAGTTGGTTTTCGCTGATACGCTTTTCAATAACTAAGTTAAATAGCCAGGACCGAGCTGCCGACAGATATAAGCCAGTACCGTGCCTATTGCCTTTTAGCTTATCTGCACTGATTAATGCTTGAGCCTCGCGAAGATTGTTGCCTTGGTGACCAAATCGTTGTTCTCCAAAATAATTAGGCATCCCATGATTACGTATCGCATTCAAACGCTCTTGCAAAGCAATAGCATCCACCGAAAAATCACGCAGGATTATCTGGAATTTATTGCCCTGATGCATTCCCCTTCGCAGTTTTTTATTATGTCTAGCACTCCGGACTATCTGGAAATCGTCATGCCTCAGACAGCTTAGATCGAGATCACATCCCGGGAGATATAAACTAAACCATTGACTAGTCACAGCAAACCGGTCTTTGAGACCACAAAAACCAACATCACCGCGCTTTACGCCGGCTAATTGCGCCAGCAATCCTGCCACCCAAGCAGTATTTTGATCTCGCTTACTGATGAGTAGCCATAAGTGCTCGCCCTCGCCGGAGGGCTTGATGTCCATAATTTCATCGACTATAAAATCCTCTGGACGGCTACGAAATAAAGCCGGTGCTAAAGGATTACCGTGCAGATAAGGAAGTCTATGAAAATTAAAATTGTTAGCTTTAATAAGTAACTATCGCTCGTAATATCAAACGTCTGACGGCGTTAAAAGAGCGGCAGCATAACAAGCTATACCTTCTTCACGGCCAGTAAATCCGAGTCTTTCAGTCGTAGTCGCTTTGATGTTTATTTGCCCTTTATCACAACCTAAAACCGTTGAAATTTTCACTTTCATATCGTCTAAATAAGGTGCCATTTTAGGCCGCTGAGCCACAATTGTAAGATCAGCATTCCCCAATAAGTACCCTTGCGTTGACATCATTTCAGCAACTAAACCAAGCAGCTTAAGGCTGTCACAGCCGCGATATTGCTCATTTGTATCTGGGAAGTGCTGGCCAATATCACCCAGCCCCAGACCACCAAGAAGAGCGTCCATCAAGGCATGAACAAGCACATCACCATCTGAATGAGCTACAAATGCGCGGTCAAAAGGAATGTGGACGCCACCCAAAATTAATTGATTACCGACCCCAAACGCGTGTACATCATAACCCTGCCCTATACGCATCCTTGTCTCTCCTGATCTTGTAAAATTGCTTCGGCTATCATTAGATCTTCACGGCGAGTAATTTTTATATTGTCTTGCCGACCTTCAATAACCATAGCTTGCTCACCTATATATTCAATAGCCGAGGCCTCATCAGTAGGCTCTAGATGATTATCGAGCATACGTTGAATAGCATCTTGTAACATTCCAGCTCTAAACATTTGCGGCGTTTGCGCTATCCTATACTGAGTTCTATCAACGGTTTTTGTCACATTATTATCGCTAGCCACCAATTTTAATGTTTCGTTAATTGGCGCTGCAAGAAATCCACCGACAGGGTGCTCTTCTAAAGCATCAACAAGCTTATTAATATCCATACACGTTACGCAGGGCCTAGCCATATCATGAACCAGAACCCAATCATCAGAATTGGCATCTTGCTGAATAGCTACCAAACCATTTAATACTGATCGGGCACGTGTTTCACCCCCTGCAATCAGCTGTACTCGAGTATTATTGGTTGCCCTTACTCTGGACCAATATCCAGAACTGGGGTCGCAGGGTGAGATGATACGTTTTATTGGCGTAATACTTATGAGTCGAGCCAAGGTGTGCTGCGCCACTAGCTCTCCATGTAACTGATGAAACTGTTTTGGAATGTCTGCCGAAAATCGCCGGCCAACGCCCGCCGCTGGAACAATAGCCCAATAATTTGGCGACGGTTTCATCATGGTGAATCAACCTCTTCAGTTGTAATCTGTGTTGAGGATCCAGCATCTTGATCCGTGACCAAATAAAATGCTTCGCCATCCTTAATCATTCCAAGGTCTTTTCGTGCTTTCGCCTCAATTGAATCAAGGTCTGCTTTCAGACTTCCAACTTCTTTGGCAATGAACTCATTTCGCTCTCGCAGTTGCTGATTGACCTGTTGCTGACTCTCCAGCTGCTTATCCAACTCGGCTTTATGAGCTAGACTTCCCTCACCAAACCATAATCGAGTCTGCAAACCCAGCAAAAGAACTAACAGTACTACCAGTAACCAACGCATATTGACATTCTATTCTATTCAGCAAAGGCTAAGTTAGAGGCCCTATGCTTTAAATTCAGCGCGACCATTATAAGGCGCAATATTATTTCCCAGTTCAGCCTCAATCCTCAGTAATCGATTATATTTGGCTACCCGATCGGATCGGCATAAGGACCCAGTTTTAATCTGTCCCGCGGCAGTACCAACTGCCAAGTCCGCAATAGTGGTATCTTCAGTTTCCCCAGAGCGATGGGAAATAACAACGCTATAATCGGCCTGCTTAGCCATAGCAATCGCATCTAAGGTCTCTGACAGAGTACCAATTTGATTGAATTTGATCAAAATAGAATTAGCAATACCCATTTCAATACCACGGCTTAGAATATCAGTGTTAGTAACAAACAAATCATCACCCACTAACTGAACTCGGTCTCCAAGCTTTTCTGTTTGATACTTCCAACCATCCCAATCAGATTCATCTTGGCCATCTTCGATAGAAATAATAGGATACTGGTCGCATAAGTCTGCCAAGAAATCACTAAATCCTTCAGCACTGTATACCTTGCCTTCACCAGAAAGATCATACTGCCCGTTTCTGTAAAACTCTGAAGCTGCGCAGTCCAGCGCAAGAGTTACCTCAGATCCTAAACTGTAGCCAGCAGCCTGAGTCGCCTCCTTGATAACTGCTAACGCTTCGGCGTTAGAGGATAAATTAGGCGCAAAGCCTCCCTCATCTCCGACCGCTGTATTTAATGCCCTAGCGCTAAGTACCTTTTTCAAAGAATGAAATATCTCGGCTCCAACTTGTAACGCTTCCGCGAAACTCTTTGCAGACACTGGCTGAACCATGAACTCCTGAATATCGACATTATTATCAGCATGCTCACCACCATTAATAATGTTCATCATTGGCACCGGCATACTGTAAATTCCTGGAGTTCCATTTAATTCAGCGATATGAGCATAAAGAGGCATATTTTTGTCTTGTGCCGCGGCCTTTGCCGCCGCTAAAGATACAGCCAGAATCGCATTGGCTCCTAAAACAGCTTTATTTTCAGTCCCATCAGCTGCAATCATAGCATCGTCAAGAGCTCGTTGGTCACTTGCAGATGTTCCCAACAGTAAGTCTTTAATAGTGGTATTAATGTTATTAACAGCTGTCAAAACACCCTTACCAAGATACCGTTCTTTATCGCCATCTCGTAACTCTAGCGCTTCCCTTGAGCCGGTAGATGCTCCAGAAGGTGAGGTCG